>CAMAUY010000034.1 GCA_945861565.1 Akkermansia muciniphila | reverse complement strand
ATGCCGTGCCCCTCAGCACCGGTCAGTTCCGGGCCGATCTGGATTCCGTCTCCACGAAATCGATGGCAGCTCGCGCAGAGGCGTTGAGAGTGATCGCGGCCGGCCCGGCCGTCGTAGGCCCAAAGCGGTGCCTCGTTGAATATTTTCTCCAATGTTCATCGAGCGTCGCCAGGTTGACGGTGCGCGATTTGTACGTGGCGTCGAATTGCATTCGGTAGATGCGTCCGTTGCTGCGGTCCCAACGTTCCGAGACGGGGTTGTGGCAATGCTGCGTATCGTACCAATCAATGAAGTAAGCGGCTCCGTCGGGAACATCATCGTGATGACGGTCGGCGATGAAGAGCAGTTCCGGGGCGGCTCCGATCCAAACGCCATCGTGGCCGACCTTCAAAGCCGGAGACAAGATTGAGGCCGATGACGAACTCCTTCCGCGCTTCGAACGAGGAGAAATGCGAGGGCGATTTCGAAGCCGGCGCGTGACCAATCCCGGATGGGTTTCTACCGGACGGAGATTTGACCGGGGAACGCATAGCCGTAGGTGGGGGGTTGCATCCATTTCGAATACGGGAGAAGGGCTACGCAACACAAGATAGCATTGCTCTTGAATAGGATACCTATTGGGAAGGGTGGGAACCGCGGCGCCGGCGTTTTCTTGGTTCCCGACGTCCGTCCGGGTCGGGGTATAGTAGGAAATGGTTCGCGATTCCTACAAATATCTATTGATGGATTTTTTTTACAATGCGATACCTTGAAAATGAGTATGCCTGACACCCCAAGCGCCGTCTGGTTCACCACCAAGGGCCAGGTGGTGATCCCCCGGCGGTTACGTAAACAGTTCCACATTGAAGACGGTACCAAAGCCATCGTCGAAGCCACTGCCGACGGCATTCTCCTGAAACCCGTCACCGCCGTCACGATCCGACGGTTGCGCGGCATCCTGAAGCGCAAACCTGGCGAAAAGCCGTTCGCCGAGCAGATGGCGGAACATAAGCGCGAGGAAAAGGAACTGGAGGAAGCCCGATATGACCACAGCACCGGTTCTCGATAGTCATGCCCTGCTCGCCTTGCTGCGGGATGAATTGGGCGGCGGAAACGTGGCTCATATCCTGGAACGCGCGGGCCAGCGCGACGAGCCCGCTCATATGACCGAGGTCAACTACGCGGAAGTGCAGTACATCGTCCGGCGAAAGGACGGCGACGCTGCCTGGGCGAACATTGCCAACGAACTGAAAGCAACACCCATCGAATTTCATCCCGCAACCCGTCGACTGGCTGATCTAGCCGCTGATTTCAAGTCCCGCTTCAAGTTAAGTCTGGCCGACGCCTTTGCCGCCGCGCTCGCAAGAGAAAAGAAAACGGAACTTGTCACGGGCGATCCGGAGTTCAAGGCGCTCGAAAAGGAAATCAAGATCGGATGGCTAAAGTGAATTCGACCCAGCGCAAAGCACTCTTTAACCATGGGCTCACTTTTTTCTAATCTCCTCAACTGGGAATCGGTTTTTTCAAACCCGATCTTCTGGCTATCCACGGCTTTTCAAATTTGGATGTTGATTGACGCCATCCGTCAGAAGGAATGGATCTGGGTTTTGTTCCTCGTCATCGGCTGGAGCATTACGGCGTTGTTTTATTATTTCACCGTTTACCGCTCCCAGCCGTCCACAACGCGAGGTTTTGAATTCCCGGGAGCGGCAGACCGACGGCAGATCAAGGCGCTGAAGGCCCAGATACACCATCTGGACAAAGCGCATCACCACAGCCAGTTGGGGGATGTCTATTACAAGCAGGGCAAATTGGCTCGCGCAGAGGCCAGTTACCGAGCCGCGCTGGAACGCGATGCGACGGACTTGGACAATCTTAGCCATTTCGGGCAGTGCCTGTTGCGGCAGAATCGGCCCGCGGAAGCCAAGCCTTACCTCGAAAAAGTTCTGGCTGAAGATCCACGGCACGATTTCGGATTCACGCATATGGCGTTGGCCGAAGCCCGACAGGCTTTGGGCGAGACGACTGCGGCCATCGCGGATTGGCGGAAAGTCTTGGAAAGCAATTCGTACGCTCGTGCCCGGGTGCAACTGGCGGAGTTGCTTGCGACGGCAGGGGATGTGACGGGGGCGCGGGAGCAGGCTCAGGAGACGATTGCGGATGATGTCCATGCTCCGGCCTTTCAGCGGAGCCGCGACAAGATGTGGGTGAGGCGTGCCGGCGCGCTACTCGATAGAACTTGAAGGGTAATCTCCTCCTGTCTTTTAAGTAGTCGATGGACAATAGTGAGTATAAATTCAGGCGAATTACGGCATTCTCACCTGAATTTTGGATAAAATCTGCGCCCATCCAGTAGAAAACAGATTTTCACTGAAATTTCCATACATTTCGCAACTATCTTGTTGTCAGAGAGTAACACATCTTTAAACCGCAAGCATAAGGCATTGACTTTCTAATTTTTATGATTAGGTTTTGTTTATGCAAATTGAGAGCTTCAAGATATTCTGCGATCTTGCTGAAACCGAGAGCTTTACCAAGGCGGCGCAAATCAGTGGCGTCACGCAGTCGGCCGTCAGTCAGCAGATATCGTCTTTGGAGCGGCATCTCAAATCTCTCCTGATTGAGCGGAGCAAGAAAAAGTTTAGACTGACCCGGGAGGGGCAGATGCTCTACGAACATGGCAAGCAGATCATCCACACCTACGAGTCACTGCTTTCGAAATTGCAGGAGGTCAAGGAAATCGTGTCCGGAATCATTCGTGTTGCTACCATTTACAGCATTGGGCTGCACGATCTTCCGCCGTATCTGAAGAAATTTCTCAAGGCCCATCAGACGGTCAATGTCCATGTTGAATACCAGCGGGCGAACCAAGTGTATGAAGATGTCCTCGCCAACGTTGTTGATCTCGGATTGGTGGCTTATCCCGCGAGGGACAGCCGCCTCGAAGTGGTGCCATTGAGGCAGGAACGTTGCGTGCTGATTGTCCATCCCGGGCATCCGTTGGGTCGGGCGAAATCGGTAAAGTTGGAAGCGCTGCAAGGGCAGAAATTCATCGGATTTGAACCCGACATTCCCACCCGCAAGGCGATCGACAAAGTTTTCCGGGAAAACGGAGTTTCGGTGAATCACGTGATGGAGTTCGACAACATCGAAACCGTGAAACGGGCGGTTGAGATTGAAGCGGGGATTTCTGTCGTGCCAGAGGGAACCGTGACGCAGGAAGTGGCAAAGCAAACTCTCGCTGCGATTGCTTTCTCGGACGTCGAGATATGCCGACCGCTGGCGGTGATTTACAAGAAGAACAAGGTCCTTACTCCGGCCATGAAGCACTTCATCGACACGCTGCGGGACACTCAATAGTCCCGGAGGGAACGCAGCATCGTAGGTGAGCTCCAGGGCCCCTTTTGGCCAGGGGTGTTTAATTTGGGCGGCGCGTCGGTTGGCAGTCCTTGCACCATCATCTGTTGCCCCGGCCCGGGCATCTGAGGATCCCCCGTTTGTCCCGGCATTTTACCGGATTGCGCCAATTGCTGACGAATCTGATCCAACTGCTCTCCCACTTGTTGCGCCATTTTTCCCGTTTTTTCGCTGGGGTGTAACCCCATCAATTCGTTCAGCGCTTGTTGAGCCCCTTCCAGACGGGCCGCCTGCTGTTCACCGCTTTCATTCTCGCCAGGTTTCATCAGTTTTTCCGCCAGTTTCTCGAGGGCGGATTCAAGTTTTTGCTGAGTCTCGCCGGCCTTTTTTTGGAGCCGCTGCTCCTTGGGTTTCAATTCTCCGGCTTGTTGGAAATTTTCGAGAGCCTGACTGAGCATCATGGCCTGATTCTCCAGATTCTGCTTTTGTTGATTGCTCAACTCGGCGAGCAGGTCGCCCTGTTCTTCGTGAATATCTGCGAGGCGGCGGTTGATCTCCTCGAGTGTCTCCTGGGCGGGCCGGTGTTGAGGAACCTGATCGAGTGCTTTTTGGACGGATTCTTTTGCCATGCGCAGGATGGCCAGTTTTTCCTTGGGAATGGGAATCCGTTCTTCGAGCGCCATGAGGGTACGGGCCTGCGCCGTGTGGGCGTCCGCCAGCTTTGCCTTGCCCTGTTCGAGCCCCTTCTGGATTTCCGGGTCATTGGGTTTGAGCTGATTGGCATCCTCGAGCATCCCGACGCCTTCCTGAACCGCCTCTGTATTAATGGAAGGGAGCGAGGGTTCGCGCGGATTCGATCGGAGCGAAAGCGGGGCGTTCACCCGTTTGAGTCCGGCTCGAGCGAGTGCCCGGGCCAGTGATTCGCGGGTCCGCATTTCGCCTTCCTTCCCTTCCTGGCTCTGGGGGTCGGACTGCCGTGCGTCATCAAACTTCTCGTGGGCATTCCGGAGATTCTGAATCTGTTGCGCGGCCACGGGGTCGGAGCGGCGGGCGGCCTCCTGCTGTTGGATTGCGGCCTGCTCGCTCTTCTTGGCGGCCTCCACCAGGAGATCCACCAACATTTTTTGCACAACGACGAAATTAGTGTTAGAGCGCGCATCCTGTGGCACCTCCTTGAGGACGGATCGGTAGTGGTCGAGGCTCTGCTTCCAGTGCGAAATTGTTTCATCGAGATTGCTTTTCCGGGCAGCGAGCCCGAGCCGGTATTCGGTGTTGCCCTGCTGGAAGCGTGCTTTACGAATCTGTTTTCGCGAACCTCGGGATTCGACCCGATCGAGCGAAATCAACGCCTCATCCCATCGTCCAGCGGCATACGCTGCCACGGCGTGGTTGTAGAGCAATCGGGGGTCGTCGGGAGATTTTTCAAGTTCTCGAGTAAGCTGCGCCATCGCGGAACCGGCAGTAATCTCGCCGTCAATCACCAGTTGTTGCAGCGGATCCAGCGCGATGGGCGCGCCGGAAATCCGAAAACAGGCATCCGTCGAAAACGCCAGAAACCATAGCGCGACGATGATCATCGGGCATTGCCAATGTAAGCGACGCCGGGAAGGGAAAAGATTCATGCGCGGGTGGGATTCGCTGGTTATCGGCGGGCGGTTCCGGATGTTTGAGAATTTGCCTTGGGCCAGACGCTTGGCAAGGGGCGACGCAGTTGAATGCGGTCCGCCCCCAGCAGGATCCGAACAATAAAGGTGAATGCGGCAAGGCCGAGCGGAATTTGGAAGTATTCGGCGTAGTTTTGCAGATTTTCGCGCGCAGCCGTCTCCGCGAGCGGCGCGAGGAATTCCGATCGAAGTTGCCGTAACCCCTCCCCGCGGTCGCCGAGCCGATAGTACCGGCCTCCGCCCGCATTGGCGATTCGCTGCAGATTGGATTCATTCAGCCGGGTGGTCACCTGCTGCCCGAAGGTGTTCGTCGCCGCCCCGTGGCCACTTCGACCGATCGGGACCTTGGCCCCGGCTGCCGTCCCGACTCCGATGGTGCAAATCTTCAGATTGTGCTCTCGGAACCAACGCCGGGCGGATTCAACCGGACGCCCCGCCAAGTCTTCGCCGTCGCTGAGGATCACCAGCACGCGTTGCTGAATATTGTTGCTGGTGAAATAGATCCCGGCCCGTTCAATAGCGGCGCTGATGGCACTGCCGGGATCAATCAAATCCTCCGGCTGGATGTATCGGAGAATGGTGCGCAGCGCCGACATGTCGAAGGTCAGCGGAGCATTTAAGTACGCGACTCCCGCGAAAGTGATGATACCCACTCGATCACCCCGGGTTTCCTGAAAAAATCGGTCCAGAGCATTGGTTGTCGCTCCGTAGCGAGACGGACGGATGTCGGTTGCGAGCATCGAACGCGAGACATCGAGACCGAGGAGGTACGGCACACCCTGGAGTTCGCCCTGTTCGTCCTGAAGGAAGATTAGCGGTCGTGCCAGTGCCGCGAGGAGGCAACCGAGCGCGACGAGACTCAGTAATCGGTCTGCCCATTGGCGACCGGGCGAAAATCCGGGATTGCTCCATGGCTGTTCCGTTCCCCCCGCAAATGTCTTCCGCAATACGAGGCGACGACGGCGGGCGAATCCCTGCAGCCACCAGAACACAGCCAGGATGAGCGGGATCGCCGCGGCGAGATAGGGGTAGGAAAAACGCATGGTTGCAGAAATCAAGCCTAAGGGATGCGTCGTCGTAGCAATTCCGACCAAAGGAAATGTCCCACCCAGAAGCCGAGCGCCGCTGTCACCAGCCAAGGGTGAAGTTCGCGCCAGGTCACATAGCGCTTTTGTATCAATTCCTTGCGCTCTAATTGATCGATCAAGTTGTAAATGCTTTCCAATCCCCGAGTGTCAACCGCCTGGAAGAATTGCCCGCCCGTCAGTCGCGACACACGGTTCAATTCGTGGTTTGCAGCGGCCGTCGGCGTCACAATCTCCGGTCCGATCAAGATCGAGTAGATCTTTACCTTGTCGCGAGCGGCAAAGGGGGCGACTTCAAACGGCCGTCGGCCGGCTGAGTTATCTCCGTCCGTGACAAGAATGATTACCTGGCTGCGGTCGCTATCCTTTTTGAGATAGCGCAGACTGGCGACAATGGCTTCTCCAATGCCGGTGCCGGTCATGAGATCCGTCTGGCGCAGGGATTCGAGCGCCCAGTCGTGATCCAGGGTCAACGGGCTGATTAGGTAAGGGTTTCGGGCAAAACAGACAATGCCGACGCGATCGTTGATGCGCTTTTTCACGAATCCGCTCACCACCTCGACCAGCGCTTGCCGTCGCGTGATTCGCGTGCGTTCCTTGTGAAAATCGGGCTCAGCCATCGAACGGCTGAAGTCGAGCGTGAGCATGATATCGATGCCCTTACTGGGATCCGGGAGGCTGCCGCGGGGGACCCGAGGGCGGGCGAGGGCCACAATGGCGAGGGCCAGAGGAACGAGAAGAAAAAGGCGAGCCCAACGGCCCCGACTTCGCCGGGGAATTCGTCCGAGAGTCTCGAGACCGCGGAGTGAAGGGACAGAAATGGATGGGACCGGGCCGCGCCGTCCGAGGAACCAAGCCAAATACGGCAGCAAGAGCAGCCCAGCTAGGACCCATGGGTAGAGAAATGTCAGGTCCTTCAGCATCCGCGTATGAAGTGCTCGGCGGTGTCGAGTAATGCTGTCAGCTCGGACTCCGTGGCGGGTTGACGGGCGAATTTCATCAAGTCACAAGCACTGAGGAATCGAGAAAGTGTATCCCGTTGCTCCCGCGAGAGTTCCGGGCGCTGGGCGGCTAAATCTAGAAACTCCCGCGTGGTTTGGAAGCGGATGGGGAGAGTGAATCGTGCGGCGATGAATTCACGGAGAATGTCGCTCACCAGAATAGCCAGTTCGTAGGCGGAGGGGCGGGGGCGGCGCTCGCGCAGTTCGGCGAGCCGCCGGAGGGCCTCCGATTGCGGGGGAGGGCCAGGGGGAGGTGCGGGAGCTGGGGAGGTCGACATCGGCCGATTTCCCAAGCGGTACAAGGCCCAGCTGAATACCCCCACCCCGACGAGGAGAGCGGCAACAAGCCACGGGTTTGTCCACCAGGGCGGGACTGGAATCAACGTCAGGTCATCGATGATATTGGTACGGTTCAATCGGTAACGCTTCCTCAGGCAACTCGTCGCTTACTGTGATGTTCGAAGAAAGTGCGCAATTTGTGCACGTACGGCGTGCCGGTGTGGAGGTCAAACGCTCCGATACCCCCGCGGCGAAAGGTATCCCGCAGCGCCTCGTGACGCCCCCGCTGGAGGCGTTCCCAGTTCGATCGGACCTCGGGATCGCTGGTGTCGATTTCAAGCACTTCGCCGGATTCTGGATCCTGAAGGACGGCGACTCCGACATCCGGCAGCTCCTGCTCCCGTCGGTCGATGATCGGAAAGGCAATTACCTCATGCCGCTGATTTGACGCCTTGAGAATGCGCTCAAAACCGGAATCATGGAAATCGCTGAGCACAAATACGACCGCCGGCCGGTGGATGACATTGTTGAGAAACGTCAAGGCCGTGCTGAGCGAGGTTCCGCGGCCTTGTGGCTCGTGAAACAGGAGCGTGTGAATGAGGCGAGTCACGTGGACTCGGCTCTTCCGTGGCGGGATGTAACGTTCGACACGGTCCGTGTAGAGCAACAAGCCCACCCGGTCATTGTCTCGAATGGCCCCCAATGCGAGCGCCCCGGCCAATTCCGCAGCGAGCTCGCGTTTGGTCTGACCTCGGGTTCCAAAATGGCCGCTCGCACTCGCATCCACGAGCAACATCATGACGAGCTCCCGTTCCTCGACGTGGCGTTTGACGAAGGGCCGGCGAAGTCGGGCCGTGACGTTCCAATCGATCCGCCGGACGTCATCACCCGGGACATATTCCCGGACCTCGGCAAAGTCGAGTCCGCGTCCTTTGAATACGCTGAGACTCTGGCCTGACATGAGCTGCTCGCTCACCAGGCGGGCGCGAAGCTCCAGGCTGCGCAGTCGCTTCAGGTAATCAGCGGGCAGCATCTCGAAGCGGTGCGGGAGTGAAGGACGAAGACGGGTCGTGCACTGGATTAGGGAACCGAAACCTTGCCCAGCAGGGTGGTGAGGATGTTGTCCGTCGTGATCTGGTCGGCTTCGGCTTCATAGGTCAGTAAAATTCGATGTCGCATCACGTCGGGGGCGATAGCCTTTATATCATCGGGAGTGACATAGGCCCGCCCTTCCAGCAGCGCCCAGGCGCGTGCAGCCAGTGTAAGATTAATCGTGGCACGAGGGCTCGCGCCAATCCGGATCAGCGGTTTGAGCGAAGCGTCGATTTTTTCCACTGCCCGGGTCGCGAAAACCAATTTGATGACGTAATTCTTAACGGTGTCATCGACGTACACCTGGTTGACGAGTTCCTGCATGCCGAGGATCTCCTCGGGGGTGACTTTCGATTCGAGGCGAAAATCCGGCCGGGTAGTGGCCATCCGATCCAGGATGATCCGTTCCTCGGCTTCCGAGGGATAACTCACCACGACCTTCAGCATGAAACGGTCCATTTGAGCCTCAGGGAGCGGATAGGTGCCTTCTTGTTCGATGGGATTTTGAGTCGCCAAGACCAGAAATGGCTGGGGTAGGGGAAACGTCTTGTCTCCGATGGTGACCTGATGCTCCTGCATTGCTTCGAGCAGGGCAGACTGAACCTTGCTGGGGGCCCGGTTGATTTCGTCGGCCAACACCAGATTCGCAAAAACGGGTCCGTGGCGCGTGGTGTAGGTACCCTTGACGGGGTCATAGATGAGTGTGCCGGTGATGTCGCCGGGGAGCAGGTCCGGAGTGAATTGGATCCGGGAAAACGTGCAATGCGAAGCACGTCCCAAACAATTGATTGTGGCTGTTTTGGCCAGACCCGGAAGACCTTCCAACAGGACATGGCCCCGGGCGATCAAGCTGACCAGCAGACGGTCGACAAGTTGCGTTTGACCTACGATGACACGTCCGATTTCGGTGCGGACGTCGCGGAGGTGGGCGGCAGCAGCTTGAGCCTTTTCCTGGAGAACGGGAGAAACGTTGGACATGGTCAATAGGGCCCGCAAAGCGGAACCGTCATTTCAACATGGGGTTGATGGACCTGCGAGCGGAAGTTTTTTGTTTTTTCATAGCCCTGGAGAGGAATCCTACGGTGCCCACAATCCGGCGTCGCGGCATACGTTAGCCTCGTTGAGGCGGGGTATTGGATCCTTTTGCTAATCGGCGGATTAGTGAGGCCATTGCAAGCGCCGTCTGGGCCGCTTCGGCGCCGCGGTTCGTTGCCGGATCCAGGCACCGCGCTTTGGCCTGGGCTGCGGTCTGGACGATCAAAACTTCATGAATGATGGGCACACCGGTCCCAATCGCAATCTGCATCAAAGCATCGGTGACCGCGCCTCCGATGTGTTCCGCGTGAAGTGTTTCCCCCTGCCAGATCACACCCAAACAGATGATCGCGGCGGGACGGCCTTGCGGCGCGGCCGCGAGCGCGGCCGCCGCGAGCGGAATCTCGAAGGAACCCGGGACGCGGACAACCGCCGGGTTCGTCACACCCGCTGTCCGCAAAACGTTGCGGGCGGCTTTCAACATTCCGTTCACGTACCGCCCGTTATATTGAGAGGCCACAATCCCGAAGCGTCCGTTGGCGACGGTTGATTTGGGGCGAGGATTAACCTTCAGCATGCGGCGGAATCAATAGCGTAGAATTTTCGATTCCCCAAGGGAGTTTGGTCGATCCATGCCGTTTACAAGCAGTTCATGAATATACGGCAGGCCCTAGGGAGCGTCATTCCTACGCCAAGGCCATCGTTTGAGCTTAGGAATCATGGGCCGTTGGCCCGACGTACAACGGGCCTAGCCGGTTCACGGGCGGAGGGGTGAGGGCGGGGGTCGAATCCATTCTCGGCTCGCCCCGCTATTCTCTCTCGCCGGTATTGGGTTTTGCTCAGACCTTGCCGGCCGGCGGTGCCTGTCCTATCGTACACCATCATGCAAGGTCCGGTGCCACCTCAGATTCCAACGCAATGGCCGGCGCCCCCCCCCGGCAGTCCGCCTGATTTTCGCCGGAACCAGCGGCGGCGCGGCTGGATGTGGTTTTCGTTGCTGCTAATTGGAATGCTCGGCCTGAGTCTTTTGTTGAATCTGTCCTTTGGATTCCGAGGCTTGCGCAAGGCATTTGCAACGTCCCACCCCCGCCATCTGGATGACAACCTCATCGAGGAACTCGTCGAGGACAACGATTCAACCCATAAGATCGCGGTGATTCGAATCGAGGGAATGATTGGGAGCGAGGCGGTCGAACCCGGCGGATTGACCTTTGTCGAGGTTGTGCGGGACCAGTTGGATCGTGCCGCGGCGGATACGGCGGTGAAGGCGGTGATCCTGAAGGTCGATTCTCCGGGCGGTGAAGTGCTGGCGTCCGATGAGATTTACCAATTGTTGCGCGATTTTCAGAAGAAACCCGGCGGCAAGCCCGTCGTGGCGTCGATGGGGAATCTCGCGGCCTCCGGTGGATATTACGTTTCGGCGCCGTGTCGCTGGATCGTGGCGAACGAGCTGACATTGACGGGAAGTATTGGCGTGATCATGCACGGCCTGAACTATCGATCCTTGATGGACAAGGTCGGCATTCGTCCGCAGGTGTTTAAGAGCGGCCGATTTAAGGATATGTTAAGTGGCATGAAAACTCCGGAGGAGGAGTCTGCCGAGGAGAAGGCGATGGTTCAGGAAATGGTGATGGAAACCTACGGCAAATTCCGCAACGTCGTCGAGGAAGGACGTGGATGGGCGGTCTCGATGAATGGGAGTGCGGATGACGAGAAGGATCGAGGTCGCAAGCTGGTTCGCAATTGGGAGGACTACGCGGACGGGAGAATTTTGTCCGGGAAAACCGCGTACGAGAAAGGGTTTGTGGATGAGTTGGGTAATTTCGGCACCGCGGTTTCCCGGGCGGAGGACCTTGCGGGAATAGAAGACAGCAACTTGATTGAATACCGTCTGCCATTCCACTTCGGCGGACTGCTTCGGCTTCTCGGCCAGTCCGAGGCTCGTGGGGTGAAAGTGGACCTGGGTTTCGACTTCCCTCGGTTGACCGCCGGGCGCCTGTACTTTCTGGCACCGAGTTTTTTCAATTGATGTTTAGCGGAGGTTGAGGGCGTCCTTCGTGGACAGGCGGATGGAGTCGAAAAATTGGTGGAGCTTAGGATTGCGGAGGGGGAAATTTGCGCTATTTGAGGAGTGTTCGGAAGTTATAACGACGTATTGAAAGGAATCTCAATGATTGCGATGTTCATGGGTCCGATGAATCCATATTGGTTGATTACGATTCCCGGAATTTTGCTCGCACTGGGCGCTCAATGGCGGTTGCGGTCTGCTTACCGGCGCTATTCAGAAATGGGGACGCAGCTGGGGTTGTCCGGAACCCAGACCGCCCGGCTGATCCTGGATCGCAATGGACTCCATGACATCGAGGTTCATGAAGTCCCCGGAGAGTTGTCGGACCATTACGATCCGACTAAACGGATCGTCTGCCTCTCGCCCGGCATCGCTCGCGGAAACTCGATCGCATCGGTTGGCGTGGCGGCGCACGAAGTGGGGCATGCCTTGCAATACCAACAGAATTACGCACCTGTGGGATTGCGCATGGCGCTCGTTTCGGTGACTGGTTTCGCGAGTCAGGCAGCCGGCCTCATTGTCATGGGGGGGATGATTCTCCGGGGGGCCTTTGGACAAAAGATGTTGATGGCGGGAATCCTGCTTTTTTCGGTGGTCGCCTTTTTTCAACTCGTCACTCTTCCCGTCGAATACGACGCCAGCAACCGGGCGAAGCGAGAATTGAATCGTTTGGGCGTGGTAACAGCCGATGAGGCTCCCGCCGTTTCCAGTATGCTGCACGCAGCGGCCCTCACCTATGTGGCTGCGTTGATTGCCGCATTGCTCGAAGTGCTCCAGTGGATCTTGCTGGCCCGAAATCGGAACCGAGAGTAACCGGTCTTGCGGGTCCTTGGGACATTGGCGTTGCCAATACCCGGTGTTCATTGACACGCTATTGTCCCAGCCATGTTGTCGTTCTTGCGTCGGATTAGCCTAACTCACTGGATCCTCATCTCGATGGTGCTTGGGGTTCTAGTCGGGTGGGCGTTTCCGACTCAATCGCAGCACCTCAAGGTCATCTCCAATGTCTTTTTGAAGATGATCAAGTGCATCCTGGTGCCGTTGGTTTTCGGTACCCTGGTGGTCGGCATTGCCGGTCACGGCGGCGATCTGAAAGCCGTCGGTCGGCTGGCGCTGCGCTCGATCATCTACTTTGAAATCGTAACCACCCTCGCCCTCTTAATCGGTCTGCTGGCGGTCAACTTCGTCAAGCCGGGTGTCGGCCTGAAACTTCCCGCTCGTAATTCCGCCGAAGCACCCCCGGCGCCGGCGCAGGTCACGTTTTCGGGAATCATTGAGCACGTCGTGCCGCGGAGTTTTTTTGAGGCGGCGGCGGCGAATGATGTCCTGCAAGTGGTGTTTTTCGCTTTGATGTTCGGCGTGGCATTGGCTCAGGCAACCGGGGCAGCCCATCAAACGATGCTCCATTTCTGCGAAGCACTGACGGAAGTCATGTTTAAGTTCACAGGCATCGTCATGAAGTTTGCTCCCCTGGGAATTGGCGCTGCCATGGCCTACACGGTGGGCGGTAGTGGTCTGGTGGTTCTTAAATCGCTCGGCCTACTCGTCCTTACGCTCTACGCCGCATTGCTCATTTTTTGTCTGCTGGTACTCGTTCCTCTGGCACGCTGGGCACGTGTCCCGGTTTTCGCATTCCTTCGAATGCTGCGAGAACCCATCCTGCTGGCGTTCACCACCACATCATCCGACGCCGCCATGCCGGATGCCATGAAGCGGCTCGTGGCGTTCGGAGTGCCCAAACGAATCGTTTCGTTTGTCATGCCGCTGGGATATTCCTTTAACCTGGACGGCTCCACGCTCTATCTCGCGGTGGCGTCCGTATTCGTTGCCCAAGCCGCGGGAGTCGAGATGACCGTAACGAAGCAGGTGGTGATGATGCTGACGTTGATGTTGACCAGCAAAGGTATGGCGGGAATTCCGCGGGCCTCCCAGGTGATTCTCGCGGGAACGCTGGTCACCTTCGGACTTCCGCTCGAAGGAGTCGCGCTCATCATGGGCGTCGATGAGTTGATGGATATGGCTCGCACCACCGTGAACCTGGTTGGCAACTGCCTCGCGACAGCCGTAATGGCCCGCGTGGAAGGGGAGTTCCCACCCCTATCTGGCCTCACGCTGCAGGGCTCCTGAGCCTTCAGAGGTTGCGCCAGCGGCGGGCCTTCAAATCGAAACGCGGAAGGCTGCCCAGCGAAACCGGCGTGACGGGGACACGGAGGGCAAGGTTCGTTTGCAGACGTTCCTCCAGGCGGCGCGCGTCGCTCGACCCGGCCTCCACTTCGATGGATAGTTCGTGGAGGGCATGGGCTCGGCTGCACGTTACACGGTATTCCGCGGAGCCAATTACGGCGCGGATGTGCTCTTCAATCGCCGAAGGATAGATATTGACACCGCGGATGATCCGCATGTCATCCACCCGCCCCATAATTCCCCCTTGGAAGACGGTCTCGGCGTCCCCGTGGAGTCGTTCGCTGGTGCACATAACCAAATCGCCCGTGCGGTACCGAATGACGGGTGAAGCCGTTCTGAGCAATGTGGTGAGAACCAGTTCACCCGGCTCGCCCGGCAAGACCGATTCGGTGGTGACGGGATGAATGACTTCGGCGAAAAAGCTATGTCTCAGGAGGACGAGATGGTAAGGATGCTGGGGGTGCTCGTAGGTGACGGGGCCGACTTCCGTCATGCCGTGATGGTCAAAAATTCGGGCACCGTTCCACGCTTCCGACAGGCGCTGACGGGTCGCGGGCAGGCTGCCACCCGGTTCACCGGCGACGACGAGAGTGCGCACCCGGCATCGTGAGGCGTCCAGTTTTTCGCGCTGCAATACCTCGGCAAGGTGCAGAGCGTACGTCGGGGTGCAGCAAAGCACGGAGCAGCCGTTCTCGACCAGCACGCGTGCTCGTTGAGCGGAACTCATCCCCCCGCCCGCGAAGCAAAGACATCCCAATGCTTGCGCGGCATCAAAGGCCAGCCAGAAACCAAGGAAGGGTCCGAAGCTAAACGCGAAGAGGACGCGATCCCCCGAAACCACCCCCGCCCGCCGGAGAACCTCCGTCCAATCACGCACCATCACATTCCAGGAATCCGGAGTGTCCAGCCATCGCAACGGCTCGCCCGTAGTCCCGCTTGTTTGGTGACAACGGGTGTAGGTCGGAAGCGGAAATGTGAGATTGCTTCCGAAAGGCGGATGAGCCAACTGATCAGCCACCAGTTCTGCCTTGGTCGTAAAGGGAAAACGACGGATAAAATCATCCGGGCTGGCCGGGATGCCGGAACATCCGACCGCGGCAAGCTTGCGTCCGTAGAATGGATTGCGGGTCGAGACTTCGGACAAGAGCACCTGCAATGCCGGCAAACTGGCGGCATCCATCGGCATGGATCAATTGGCTTTCAGGGTCGGAGACACGAACGCGGGGGCGGCCTGCTTGGACGGTGGAGGCGGCGTCGGTTTATAGAGGGTGACCAAGCCGCCGCCCGCCAGAGCCATGGCCATGCCGAGGTAAAACAGCGGATTGATGGCATTGAATTGGATCTCATTCCGAGTCATCCACAACGACACGAGTGCATTCACCACCGGGGCACCGGCGAACACGATGGACATAACTTCCGGCGGACGACCTTTGGCGCCGAAGGCCAACAGGACCCCAAACGCGCCGACCGCGCCGAGAATCCCGGCGATGAGCGACCACCAAGCCCCGGGTTGAGTGTATCCATTAAATGCGGCTCCCTTGCCCAACAGCAAAAAGAAAGGGGCCAGGACTGCGGTGAGAAAATAGGCGATGCCCACGAACAAGAACGCTTTGTAGCGGCCATTGACGGGATCCCCCATGAGGACCTGACCCTTGTGCAGCAAGATTCCGTACAGGCCCCACGAAAAGACGGTGAGAAACGTAAAAGCGAGCCAAGTGTTGCCAACGGAAGGTGGTGCAGGATTCATGTGCGCGAGTACTCTACGCTGGAAGGGGAAAAAGGAAATCGGGAAATTCAACGGGCGATCCACCGATCACGCGCACGCACTCGCCGCAGTGCTGCACATTCGGGTCAGGGGGCTTTCTTTCCCTGGTTTGCGATGGATTCTTCCAGCCAGGCATGGGCTTCGGACGATGCCGCGTGCTCCCACAGAAAGTCTACGATCGGTCTCGAATCCTCGAGACCGTGGGGATGATGATGAACGCCCGGTTTTGCAATGAGAGTGATCGAGCCGCCCAGCGTCCGATAGCGCTCCGCAACAACTCCGGTATTTTCATCCCAGGGCACGACTTCATCCGCGTCTCCGTAGACGTGTAACAGTGGAATCTTGGCGGCGGCGAGGCCGGCCAATTTATCCACCGGATTGCCGGGATAGGCCCGGGCTTCGGCGTCGGACTTGAATCCATATCGGCTTAGAACGAGTTGCCAGTCCCGATCGCTGCGTTTGCCTTTGCCGAATGCGCCGGGCCAGCTGCGGAAATCACAAACGGGCGCGTCACCATAGATGCAGGACACTTTGTCGGGATTGGCGATAGCCCAATTATAGCAATATAAGCCACCGCGGCTTAAGCCGACGAGACCTGGTTTTGACGCAAGCCCGTGCCGACCGGATAGCTCTCCATAGAATCGATTCCACTTCGCAACGGCTTCCGGGCTGCCCAGTTGGTCCGGGACGGAGAGATAAGCGACATGGAATCCGCGTCTGAGGAGTGCGATATCAGGATCGGGCTTGTGTCCAAAAAACTCGCCGTGCCACACCCAAGGGCGGCCGGGAGCGGCCGCTTTCGGGGACACCACCAGCCCCGCCATGCCGTCCACGGCAAAGTCGTGTCGATCAAAACCAAACCAAACAGATCCCCGACCGGAGAACGGGACAAAGGGATTGGTCTTCGGCCACTGGGCATTTACCGATTGTTGCCAATCGGAAAGCTGACGCGTGAGTTTCTCGAGTTTATCCGGATGCGGGAGGGCGAGATTGGTTGATTCGGCTGGATCCGCCCTGAGGTTGAAAAGTTCATGCCGGCCGTCTTCGAAATATTGAATTAGCTTCCAATCACCCCCTCGGATTGCCGCGTATGGCGTGGCGCCACCCCTATGATAGTGCGGATAGTCCCAGGCCAGGAACGATCGATCAAGAGTGTCGCCCGGGTTTCGAAAGAGGGGTACCAGACTGCGCCCGTCGACAACGCGGACGCTGAGTCCACAGGCCTCCAAGACCGTCGCGGGAAGATCCATCGAAATGACGGGTATTGCGCAACTCGATGAGGGTGATACGACCCCAGGCCAGCGGATGATCAAGGGGACACGGACACCGCCTTCATAGGGAGAGCCTTTGCCGGATCGCAGTGGGGCATTGGATGTGGGTGGCGTTGAGCCGAGGACGAGACCGCCATTATCCGAGCTGAAGATCACGAGGGTGTTGCCTGCAATACCATGATCGACGAGCGATTGGAGAATGCGGCCGACAGCGGCATCGAGGCTCTCCAGCATGGCGGCGTAGACCGCATTCGTTTGTGAAGTGCCGGAAATTGGTGGCTTGCGTCGGTATTTGTCTACAAGTTCCGGCTTTGCCTGCAGGGGTGTATGCACTCCATGAAAACACACTTGCAGGAGAAACGGGCGATTGGTGTGGGTTGCGATATACTGAACCGCTTCGTCACCTTCGCGATCGGTTAAATACTCGCCGATGGGTCCATCGATCAACCGGGGCAGGCCATAGGGCGAAAAATAGCTGGGGGGCTGGCCCCGGTGATCTCCGCCTCGATTTAGATCAAAGCCTTGCCTCTCGGGACGAACCTCGGGGCCGCCGAGATGCCACTTGCCGATTAGGGCGGTGGAATACCCGGCGCTCTTAAGATGTTCGGCCAGGGTGACTTCGCTGGAGCCCAATTGCTTTGTCCACTCGGGGGGATGCAACTTTTCGTTCTCCCGGTGCTCACCCGGGATCCAGTCGGTGAGTCTCAGGCGGGCGGGATATTTACCGGTTAATAGAGCGGCTCGCGTTGGGGAGCAGACGGTGCCGGCGGCGTAGGCCTGCGTAAACTGCATCCCCTCGCGGGCTAGGCGATCCAGGTTCGGGGTCTCATGAAACCGGCTGCCGCTCACCCCGAGGTCATGGGCCCCAAGGTCATCGGCGACGATCAGAATGACATTCGGTGCAGCGCCCGCATGGGTGGCCGGGGAGACCGCCATTGCGAGGAGGGTCGCGATCACACCGGTCGTCTGAAGGTGGCGAATCAGCGAGGCGATGGACATGGGGACGAGCGTGGCAGTGCTGCGGCAGCTTTGCACGCGGGTTTCGTGGGGAAACTCCCATGGGTTGAATGGCGAAAGGCGAAAATCTATCGAAAAACCTGCCTTGCCCGGGTCGACCTGTGGAGTAGTCTCTCGCCCCTTGACCGGGTTCACCGATCGTCACTGTTTTCTGACCGCCGTGCTGTTCTACTGGATTTGCACGGTGTACTCGATCTTGCTCTGGAGACGTGGGTTTCGGCAGGACAACCGGGTGTTGTACCTGCTGCTGGGGATCGGAGCCGCCTTTCACACGACGGCCATGGCTCGTCGGGGATTTTCGCTCGAGCGCTGTCCGATTAACAATCTGTTTGAGGCGACCATGTTCATTGGTTGGACCATCGTGGCGAGCTACCTGGCGATCGGTTGGGTGCAACGGCTTCGCTTGCTCGGAGCATTCGCCTCCCCGGTGTTGTTTGGAATGGGAGTCTTCGCGCTGATGCCTGCGCTAGACCAGCGGGGGGCCCGGCCACACTTCGGTCATGGCTGGGAAAGTCTCCATGCTACGTTGGTGCTGCTGGCGTATGGAGCGTTTGGGCTGAGTGCTCTGGCGGGAGTGATGTACCTGGTGCAGGCGCATGATCTCAAGTTTCACAAGGCTCGGGCCATCGAGGCGTTTATGCCGTCCATTCAGCGCCTCGAACGGGTCACGCGCAGGCTATTGGGCATCGGGTTCTTCTTGCTTTCAGTCGGATTGCTCGTCGGCTCACTCTATTTGAAATCCGTGCGGGGTTCTTACCTCACCGCAGATCCGTTCGTTGTGTATTGCGGGTTTACTTGGCTCGTCTATCTGGCTCTCGTTTCGGCGGCTGGAAAATTCGCCCAACATGGCCGACGGCTCGCCTGGGCGGCCGTGGGCGGATTCACGTTCATCATGCTGACCTTCTGGGGCGTTTGGATGTTTTCCGGGCTGCACAACCGATCGGGGACCGATGCCGCTCCCAAACCGTCGATGAATTCGGTCAACGCCGCTCAACGCCCCCCCCGCTGATGCCATTCGTCGTTGTCGGCACAAGTCATCGCACATCGCCGGTCGAAGTACGCGAACGTTTTGCCTTCGCGGAATCAGCCCTGCCCTCAGCCCTCGCGAGGCTGCGAGCGGTGGGGCGCATCGATGGGGCGGTCATTCTCTCGACCTGTAATCGAGTTGAAATCTATGCCTCCTCACTCCTCGCCGAGTCGGAGGCCATACGCGAGATCCGGCAGTTTCTCGAAACGGACCGTCAGTCGGCTTTTTCGTCGCCCGGGGAGAGTTACTCGCACGGTGAGCCTGGGAGTCTTGAACATCTATTCAAGGTGGCCGCGGGGCTCGACTCGCTCGTATTGGGCGAAACTGAAATCCTTGGGCAGATGAAAAAGGCGTACGACGTCTCGCTGCATGGGGGGCACGCCGGCAAGGTCTTGAACAAGGCCTTCCAAAAGGCATTCTCGGTGGCCAAGCAGGTCCGGACGGAGACCGGCATCCAACGCGGCAGCACGAGCATTGGATCGGTGGCAGTCGACCTTGCGGAGAAACTCTTTGCGGCGGTTCGGGAGTGTCGGGTGATGGTTATCGGGGCGGGAGACACCAGTGAGAAAACCGCCCGGGCACTGCAGAGCCGCGGAGCCCGGAGTTTACTGGTGTCAAATCGATCGGAGGATCGAGCCGCGGCCCTGGCGTTGGAACTCGGAGGACGCGCCGTCCGATTTGATGATTGGGAAAGAGAGTTTGCAGCGATCGACATCGTCATCAGCAGCACGAGTGCCCCGCATTATATTCTGGACCGCCCGAAGCTGGAGCGACTGCTGAAGCAACGTCCGCCCCGCCCGCTTCTCCTGATGGATCTGGCCGTGCCACGCGACATCGATCCGCGGGTGGACCAGTTGAGTGATGTCTTTCTCTATGACGTCGATGATTTGCAGACGATTGCTGACGAGCATCTGTACCGCCGGAGCCAGGAGTTTATTCAATGCGAGAAGATTGTCCGCCAGAGGGTGCGGGAATTCCTCGGATCGCGTCAAAATATCGACCGAGTGACTGGGCAGGCAATGCCGGGGAATTGGGTGGGAAATCGATGAACCGAATGGATCCCATGCGCATTGGCACGCGAGGATCATCACTTGCTTTGGCGCAGGCGCACCAGGTTATCGCCGCCGCCCGAGCGGCGTTTAGCGATCAGAGGTTTGAAATCAAAATAATCAAAACGACCGGCGATAAGCTGCAAACGGCGGCATTGGCTGGCGGGGAAACACTGCCGCGAGGCTTGTTCACAAAGGAGTTGGAGGAGGCGTTGTTCAATGGGGATGTCGATATCGCAGTGCACAGCTTGAAGGATCTTCCGACGGACTTGCCCGAGGGGCTTGAATTGGGGGGGGTTGGACAGAGGGCGGATGTCAGGGAAGTGCTGGTTTATCGCGACCTGACTCATGCGGCCGCGCGGGTGGATCCACAGGCTGAGTGGCGTCCGGGCAGTCGGCCGGTCCAAGGATTTCGGCCGGGCCTTACCTGGGCGACGCTGCCGAAGGGAGCGGTGATCGCCACGAGCAGCAATCGGCGAGCGGCCCAAGCCGTGTGCTTGCGACCGGACTGCCGAGTGGTTCCGATTCGTGGCAACGTTGGTACTCGACTGCAGAAACTATGGGAACAACTCGAGATTGATGCCACGCTCCTGGCGATGGCTGGTTTGCAACGTCTCGACCTCGAGATTGGACCGGGCGGACGCCTGCGCGTTAATCCCCGATTGTCGCCAACCCGACGGGTGGAGATCGTGGCTCCTCCTGAGGGCCTGTTGGCCACCGTTTTTGAGCCGGAAGAAATGCTGCCAGCGGTGGGCCAGGGGGCGGTTGGTCTGGAGGTGCGGACGGGGGATTCGAAGGCACTGGATGTTTGTGCGGCTCTGGACCATTTTAATACCCGTCACTCGATTCTGGCGGAACGTGCGTTCTTGAAGGCGATGGGGGGGGGCTGTCAGAGTCCGGTGGCGGCTTTTGCGCGGGTAGTCGGCCATCAATTACAGTTGCGTGCGGCAGCGTTCATGGAGGGCCAGGTTCGATTTGCAGAGGATCGACGGCCGGTGCGTTTAGCGGCTGAACTCGGAGTTGCGGTAGCGGCGAAGCTATTATGAAAAGAATCGGTATTGCAATACGGGTGGCACGATTGAGCAGATCCCTTGGGGTGGCCGTGGTCGTGGGCGGATGGTTGCTGGGATTGCCCATGCCACGAATGGCGGCGGCCGATGAAGCCGGCAAGCCCCTGATCGAGCAGGCGATGGCAGCGTGGCAGCGAGGCGATAGGGCGGAGGCGGTGATGTTGTCACAACGAGTGGTGTCTGAATCGCCAGAAGTCCCGGCGGGATGGCTTCTGCGCGTGCGCCTTTTTGATGCGCTTGGCCAGCCGCTTGCTGTGGCGACCAACCTGTCGCAGCTCATTCGCCTTCAGCCAGGTAATGCCGCGCTGTACGAAAAACGGGGCGTAGCGTTGTTCCAAGCGGGAAATGTGGTCGAGTCGGTGGCGGACTTCGACCGGGCAAATGAATTGGACCCTCGGAATGCGCCGCAGAATTGGCAGCGTGGCATTGCCCTTTACTACGTCGGACGGTTTGCCGATGGGCGCGCCCAATTCGAGTCGCATCAAACGGTCAACTCGCAGGATGTCGAAAATGCCGTCTGGCATTTTCTTTGCACTGCCCGCGAGCAGGGGATTCCGGCCGCCCGGTCGAAATTGATCTCCATTTCCGACGACGGCAGGGTTCCGATGAAGGAGGTCCATCGATTGTTTGCCGGGCGCGCCACGGCGGCCGATGTATTGACCGCCGCCGAAGCAGTCAAGGGAACCGACATCGAAAAGAGCCGCCCGCGATTCTACGCCCAGCTTTACCTGGGTCTTTATTTCGAGGCGATCGGCGACACCGTCAAGGCGCGGGAACACATCGAAAATTCCCTGCCCTTGGCAGGTTCCAATGATTACATGGGTACTGTGGCCAGGGTTCACGCACGGGTGCGCGGATGGTCGGCGAAGGGGAAATAGCCTGGCGGAATCAACGGATGAGGCGGTGTTGCTGAAACTGAGGCGCGGATCTGACATCGGCGGCCAGCACGGTGGTCAGATACCCTCCGTCCTTGCGCAATTCGATGCCACTCGGGGATGGACACAGCACGGGGCGAAATTCTTTCCAATACCGGGCTTGCTGGAGTGCCGTGCTCAGGCGGCGAACGGTATTGCCCAGGAAACGGATCGAAGGCATGCCCGCAAGCCAGCGGCTGGCATCGAAAACGGTGGACGAATGGAGATGACCGAGGAGAGTTGCTTGCACGTCTGGTAGACGCCTCCTCACGGAGGGAAGGGAATAAAGAAACGGCAGAGCGCTGGGGTCGTGGCAGCACAAGAGAATCGGATTTCCTGCTGGAATCGCATCGAAACAACGTTCGATTTCTTTCAGGTGCAAGTCGCGGAGTCGTTCCCATGCGGCCTTCTCCGCGGGGAGGATCTCGGGCTCAAAAAGCGGCAGAGCGATCAAGGTTGAAGTGACGCCAAGCAGATTCCAGGACCCTGCAGTGTGATGCCAGAGCGGACGGATGCCGAGCTCGCCCACGGTTCGATTCCAGCTTTTCAGCCGCAGACCTCCCGAGCCTCCGAACAGGCTCATCTTGCCCAGTTCATGATCGCCAATGGTCAGGAGTAGCCGGTCTCCGTAGGCCGCCCGAAGTTTATCGACACATTCGCGGGCGCTCTCCATGGACGCTTCGTCGCTGACTCCGACAAATTGCGTGTCGAGATTAAAGTCACCGTTGGCCACGACGAGATCCGGGCAAGGTTCAGCAGCCACGATGCGATCGAGCAATGGATTGTGCGAATACGGATCGGCCAGCCAGACGTATTTCCGGTAACAATGAGCTACGAGGCGGAGCAGGGGATTCCGGATGGCCAGCGCTTCGTGCCCGCGGCGGGCCTGTTCACTCGCTCCGGCATAGTGAACATCGCTCAGAACGAGCAGACGAACCGGGGTACTCACAGAGTGGATGCCAGACAGATTTGGAGGGTGAATGAGGTCCTAGTCAATGAAACGACGCGTCAGATCCCCGTAGGCATCAATCCGGCGATCTCGCAGAAACGGCCAATGCGTTCGGGTCCCATCCACTTTCGCTAGGTCGACGGGAACAATGAGGTTTTTCTCCTGGTTGATCGGTGCCTTGTCGAGAATTTCCCCCGAAGTGCCGGCGACAAAGCTTTGTCCCCAGAATTCAAGGCCATCGCCGCCGATCGGACGCTCCAGCCCAATCCGATTCACGGCAGCAACGTAGCAGCCGTTTGCGACTGCGTGGGACCGCTGAATGGTCTCCCACGCGAGATGCTGGTGGGTGCCATATTCGGCTTTTTCGGACGGATGCCAACCGATGGCCGTGGGGTAAAAAATGATCTCTGCTCCGCGCATGGCTGTCAGTCGGGCGGCCTCGGGGAACCATTGGTCCCAGCAGATCAGAACTCCAATTCGAGCAAAACGTGTTTCCCACGCTTTGAAGCCGAGATCCCCTGGTGTGAAATAGAACTTTTCATAAAACAGCGGATCGTCCGGAATGTGCATCTTCCGATAGATCCCCAGGAAGGAACCGTCGGCGTCGATGATCGCCGCAGTGTTGTGATATAGGCCGGCCGCTCGTTTTTCGAAAAGCGATGCGATTAGGACAACACCGTGTTTCCGAGCAATCCTCTGGAATGCATCCGTGCTCGGGCCGGGAATGCTTTCGGCCAGTGCGAACCATTTATGGTCTTCATTCTGGCAGAAATATTGGGAACGGAAAAGTTCCTGGGTACAGATGATCTGGGCGCCATCGCGAGCGGCTTGTTCCACGGCCGACAACGTGCACTTGAGGTTTTTCGCGGGGTCGGGCCCGACCGCGGTCTGGATCAGTCCCAAGCGGACAATCCGGCTCCCGGAGCGGGGCACCGGCAGGGAGTTAGTCGCGGGAATTTTCGGCGAGGGCATTGGAAATTACATCCGAGTGCTGTTGGTTGACTGCGAGGCGGATGACAGGAGAATCGTGCCGCCGCGCGACGGATCGGCTGCCGGGGTGGTGTGATCTTGTTCGAACAAGTGCCGAACAAACTTTCCAAGCGTCTCGTTCGTTGGGCCGTAGCCACGGTGGTAGATAAAAAACTCGAGGTCGTACAACAACTCCTCGGCGGTTTGGTAACGATCCTCCAATTTTCGGGCGAGTGCCTTTTGCAGGATTTGATTCAAGCGAGGCTCCAGCACAGGCGTGGTCTTCGTGAAATCGGGAATCGACATGCGGAGGACCCTGCGCCGCGACTCCTCCGGGTTGTCCGCGTTGAAGATGTTCCGCCCCAACAAGAGTTGAGCCAGAACGATGCCAGCGGAAAAAAGGTCCGACCGCTTGTCGGTAACCTGGAAATCTGCTTGCTCCGGACTCATGTAGTCCGCCTTTCCCGCCACGACTTCACCTTCCTGATCTTTGAGGAACCCGCGCGCCTTCGCGATTCCAAAATCCGTTAACTTCACATCTCCTTCAAAGGCGATCATGATGTTCTTCGGACTGACATCTCGGTGGACGATGCCGAGTGGTTTGCCGTCGTGGGCACTCTTGGAATGGGCATAGGCCAAGCCTCGAGCGATCCGACTGACGATGAATACGGCAAGGTGAACCGGGAGCACCGTCTTGGACGCATGGAGTCGGTGTGTGAACTGTTCGAGGTTGACCCCGCGAATCAATTCCATGGTGATAAACCAGATCCCCTTAGCCTCACCGAAGTGGTACGTCTGGACAATGTTCGTATGGATAAGGTCCGCCACCAGTTTCGCCTCACCAATGAAGTTTTCGATGAAGTCCTTCTGTTTGGTGTACTTGTCCCGAACGACCTTGATCGCCACTCGCTTCTGAAATCCGCGCGCTCCCTGTTGCTGGGCTTCGTAGACCACACCCATGCCGCCTTCGTAAATTAGGCCGACAACTTCATACTGGAAGTCGTTCTTAATTGTAAAAGGGAACGTCACAGCGCCGATGTTGCGGCCCTAGGGCCACAAGTCAAGGAGGCCAAAAAAGTGTTCATCCCCCATCCGAGGAACACGTGACTAATCTCCGATCAACTCGGCTACCCGGACCGCAATGTTCTCGGCTTTCATCAGAGCTTCTCCCACCAGAATTGCGCGGGCACCGGCGTCACGGACCCGTACCACGTCCGCCCGGGTGTGAATGCCACTTTCCGCCACGAGCAAATAATCGGAACGATCGGAGAGCCGCCTCGCCAGGCGCTCGGTGGTGCCGAGGTCTACGCGGAACGTCTTGAGATTCCGGTTGTTGATTCCGATCAATCTCGCACCAAAACGAACGGCTCGATCCAGTTCCTCTTCATCGTGAACTTCGACCAGAGCCGTTACTCCCGCGGCATCGGCGAGCCCCTGGAAATGCTGTAGTTGTTCATCGGAGAGTATGGCCACAATCAGCAGAATTGCATCGGCACCCCACTCAATTGCTTCTAAAATCTGGCGTTCATCGATGATAAAATCTTTTCGCAGCAACGGCAGCGATACGGCTTCGCGAATGGCCCGAAGATAGGCCAGGGAACCTTGGAAGAATTTCTCATCCGTCAGGACCGAGAGACAACTCGCTCCGGCCTCCTGGTATTGCTGGGCGATGCGAACGGCGTCAAAATCCGGGCGAATAATTCCCGCGCTGGGGGACGCCTTCTTCACTTCGGCGATCAATCCGATGTCCCCTCGGTTGGGTTTGGCAAGGGCGCGACAAAAATCTCTCATTCCGGATGGCCTGCGTCGCAGTGCCTCCCGCAAGGCATGGGCATCGACGGGTCCCTCGGGCAATCGGGCGATTTCAATGCGCTTCTGGGCAACGATGGTGTCGAGGATATTCATGCACGGTCTATTCGTCTTCATCCTTCACGCCCGGCATGCGTTTCAGCGGGCAGCCCGCCCGCAACCAACCGTTCACGTAGGCGTCGAGGTTGCCGTCCATGACGGCTTGGACATCACTGCTCTGCACCCCGGTGCGAAGATCCTTCACCATTCGGTACGGTTGAAAAACATAACTGCGAATCTGGTTTCCCCAGGAGACGCTGCCCTTTTCGCCATAGAACTTTTCCATGTCGGCCCTCGCCTGATCGAGCCTCAGTGCGTACAACTTGGCCTTCAACATGTTCATGGCGGTTGCTTCGTTCTGAGCCTGGCTGCGCTCCTGCTGCGACGCTGCGACTAATCCCGTGGGGATGTGGGTGATGCGAACCGCCGTCTCCACCTTGTTCACGTTCTGTCCGCCCTTGCCCCCAGAACGAAAGGTATCCCGTCGAATTTCGCTGTCGGTGATCACGACGTCATTCAGGGTGAGGTCATCCAGTTCCGCGATGACGTCAACGCTCGAAAAACTGGTGTGCCGCCGTTTGTTGGAATCGAAGGGAGAAATCCGTACGAGCCGGTGTACGCCTCGTTCCGCTTTGCAGAAACCGTAGGCGTTTTCACCGCGAACCGAGAACGTGACGCTCTTCAGGCCAGCCTGCTCACCCGGAAGGGCATCCGTCACCTCGTATTTCCAGCCTCGCAGATCAAACCATCGCTGGTACATCCGAGACAGCATTTCCGCCCAATCCTGGGCCTCTGTCCCGCCCGCTCCAGCCTGGATGCTGAAAATTGCATTCCGACTGTCGTGCGGCCCGGTCAGCAATACCAAGAGCTCAAAGGCGTCGGTCTCGCGTTGCAGTCGGGCCGCTTCGAGATCGGCTTCCTTTTGAATCTGGTCCTGCCCGGCGGGCGGTTCCGCTTCCCCGAGATCCAGCAAGACACGAGTGTCATCTAACCACCGGCCGAACTGACGAAGCGGTTCGGTTTTCCTTCGCAATCCATTCGTCTCGTCAATAATCTTCCGGGCCGCTTCGGGATTGTTCCAGAAGTTATCCCCCGCCATCTGCGCTTCGCATTCGCTTAGCCGTTTTTCAAGGGTAGCGACGTCAAAGAAACCTCCGTAACTGGGCAAGCTTGCCACCGAGCGCGTCTAAATGGGCACGAGTCACTTCAAACATAATGCGATCAAGATAGAACTCAGAGGGAGCGGAGGGAAGCGGGAAAGGAGTGAGGACAACGAAGGACGAGCTATTTCTTGAAGACCGAGTGGGCGGGGTTGCCGTTCGACTCAAACCAGGCGAGAAGGTCGAGGATTTGTTCGACCGTAAGAGTGTTCAAGAGGTCATCGGGCATGGGGGAAATCTTCGAGAGTTCGCGGCGGCGAATGTCTTTTTTATCGACGGAGATCGTTTCCGCGGAGAGCGGGTTGGGACGGAGGGTAACCTTGCCAGTATCCTCCATCTCGAGAGTGCCCGAGACCCCGGAGCCGTCCGAGAGGAAGAGGGTGACACTGCGGAATTTGTCATCGATGATCTTAGAAGGATCGATGATTTGCTCGAGGAGATCGTGACGGTTCAAGCGACTGGCAACGCTGGTGAGGTCCGGTCCCAGGACGCTGGCGGGGAGCGAGGCGTCGCTACTGACGCGGTGGCAAAGAACGCATTGGGCCTGTGTCAACGCGTGGCGGGCACCTTCCCAGGAGCGCCCGCTGGAAACTTCGGCGAGGCGAGGAACGAGCTCTTCAAACTTCCATTTTTTGACGAACACCGCTGCTGCGGCCGCTCCGGCAGGTTTGGTGGAAACGGGAGTCAGCAGCGGGGCAAAGACTTCGCGTTCGGCAGGCGTGAGGGCAGCGAGATGTTCTTTGCGGGTGTCCTGCACGGCCTTGAGATATTGGCGGGCACCGGGGAGTTGTTCGGCGCGAGCGAGAGCTTCGAATACGGAACGTCGGGCGTCGGGCGTCCAACCCTCGCGAACGGTGCGGAGCTGGAAGGTGTAGAGCAGGAGGTCCTCGGAAGCCGTGGCGTTGCGAAGGAGTGAGATGGTTTTCCCAATGACATTGGGTGAGTGAAGATAGGTGAGGAGTTCGAGCAGGGCGTAGTTTAGATGCTGGCTCCTGTTGGGATAATGCGGTTCGAGCCACCGGAGGCTGGATTCGCGGACCGTTTCGTCAGGAGCCCCCAGGCGGACGAAGCACAGGGAGAGAACGCGGAGAGCGGCCAGTTGCTGGTCTTCCGCGAGGGTTGGCAAGTCGAGTTGGAAAAGGCGGTCCAAGATGCGCGATTCCGACTTGGCATCGTTGACGCGAACGAGTGCGAAGGAGGTTGTCAGGATTGCTTCAATATTGGTTTGCCCGAAAGCGGGTGTACGCCAGCCGTCGACGGGGAGGCGCTCGAGGACGGCGCGCGCGGTATGGCGAAGGGCGCGGTCCGGTGAGGCAGCGGCGAGGAGAGCTTGAGCGATGGCGGCGGAAGACACATCGCCGAATGGGATTCGCTCCAGCGCGCGGCGCTGATCCCGGGCGACGCGAGAAGGGGCGAGATCTGTCTCGGATTCGGTCGGAGCGGTTGCAGGGGCCTCGGCGTAGGTTACCCGGTAGAGACCGGACTGCGTGGACCGTCCGCCGGTGGTGAACCACATCGCACCGTCGGGGCCAATGCAGACGTCGGTGACGTTGAGCGGTCTGCCGGAAATGAAGAGTTCACTGGAGCCGGTGTAACTGGTGCCATCCGGTGTGAGGTGGACGGCGAGGATACGTCCGTAGGCCCAGTCCGAAATAAAGAAAGCGCGGCGGTATTTGTCGGGAAAGCGGGCGTCATAGCCGAAGGTGACGCCGGTGGGCGAGGCGAGGCCAATGTCCACGACACTGGGCAACGTGTCGGCGAACCACGCTGGGAACCGGCTTACACCGCGCCGCCAGCCGAAATCCGCGCCCGGCAGGACGTGGAGGACGCGATTGGGCATGTACCACGGCGCGCCGATGTCCCACTCCATGTCGGCATCAAAAGTAAAGAGGTCGCCATGTTGGTTAAAGGCAAGATCCAAGGGATTGCGGAAGCCGCCAGCGTAAAGCTGGACTTCAGAGCCATCCGGTTTAACGCGGAGGATGTGGCCGGCGGGGAGGTGAACGTCGCCGTCGAACATGGTGGCGTCCCACGGGCATGGGATCAGACGATCGTCGGCGAAGTTCCGGAGTGGAGAATTGGTGGAGAGATTTTTGGGTAGCTGGGCGTTGTTACCGTGAGCGATCCAGAGCCAGCCGTCGGGGCCGAGTGTGATGTGATTGCGACCGTGCCCAACGCCGCCGTCGGTACGGAGGATTTCGGTAATTTCGTCGAACTGATCGTTGCCGTGGGTATCGCGAAGACGGAAGAGCGCCTTCGTGTTGTTGGCGTTGGCGTAGAGCGCGCCGTGTGCATAGAGGAGGCCGCGGCACTCGAGCAGGGTGTCATTAATAACCTCGGCGCGGGCGATCTTGGGCGGTTGGGACACACTCGGCAGTGGTTCGCGTCGTTCGCTCAGAGGAGGGCCTGCAAACGTGAAGCGGAGGAGGCCCCGTTTTTCACGGGCGAGGGTGAGTCGTCCCTGCGGATCGAAGGCGAGGGAGATCCAGGATCCTTCGTTGGTCGCTGCCGAGCGAATGAGTTCGGCACGGAATCCGGGGAGGATCGTAAAGGTGCCGGGGTCGGTGGCCTGGTTCGTGCCAAGGGCGAGTTTCCAACTGTCGTAGGCGGTAATGGCGAATTTGGAATCGACGGGGTGCCTGGCAGTTGTGACCTCCCCGCTCGCCAGATTGGAGGTAGGTTGCTCACCAGCGGCGGCCGCCGCGGCCAGGGGGCGCGGCGCGATTAAGAGCACGGCCGTTAGGAGAGTGGTAACGGTAAGAGGGGCGCGGAAAATGGCGGGCGGTCTCATAGTTGAAACATCGAGGTGAGGCCAGAATGAATCCGACACCCGCTCGTGGCCATAAATGATATCGCTGGCCTGGGTGTCTTCGTCGTCGGGCGTCAGTTCTGGAATGAAAAAACGAACCCAGCGTATTAGGGACGCCGAACTAGGCTGCGGCGGGGGCAGGGCTACCGAACCCCGGTAGCTTCGGGGGCAAAGGCTTCACGACCTCCGGCAAGGGTGTGCCGGCCGGTGCACCACTCGGCGGACCCACTTGGCTCGGAGAAACCGGCGGTGGTGTAAACTTCCCGGTCTTTACGATTTCAACCACTTGCCAGCCCTCCAGGGTTTCGTATTCGAGGAGCGCCTTGGCGATCAGTTCCAGCTTGTCCCGATGATCTCGGATTAGAGTTGTGGCGGTCTGGTAGCCGGTGTCCGTGATCCGCTTCACCTCGTTGTCGATCTCCTGTGCCGTTCGCTCACTATATTCCTTGGAGCGGATCATATCGCGGCCGAGAAATACGAACTCGGAGTTCTCGCCGTATTGAACCATGCCCAGGGTGTCGCTCATGCCCCAATGCATCACCATGGCTTTAGCCATCTGGGTCGCCTGCTGAATATCGCCCGAGGCGCCCGAGGAGACATCCTCGGTATAAATCTCCTCGGCAATTCTGCCGGCCATGGTGACGGCGATCAAGTCCTGGAGTTCTTTCTTGCGCCGGTTCAACAGATCCTGCTTGGGCAGGAACATCGTGACACCGAGGGCTTGACCTCGGGGAATGATGGTGACTTTGTGCAGTGGGTGCGTGTGGGTGAGAAGGACGTTGACGAGAGCGTGCCCGGCCTCGTGCCAAGCGGTTCCTCGCTTTTCCTCATCCGTCATGGCGAGGCTTCGGCGCTCGCGACCCCAACGGACTTTGTCCCGCGCCTCCTCAAGTTCGGCCATGCTAATCGCCTTGCGCCCGGTGCGGGCGGCGAGCAGAGCAGATTCATTGAGAAGATTCGCGAGTTCGGCGCCAGAGAATCCGGGAGTGCCGCGCGCGATCACCGAAAGATCGACGGCGGAGTCCAGTTTTACGTTTTTGGCATGAACTTTCAGGATGGCCTCGCGACCACGCACGTCGGGGAGACTCACCGTGACCTGACGGTCAAAACGACCGGGCCGCAGGAGGGCAGGATCCAGGACGTCCGGCCGATTTGTCGCCGCGATGATGATGATGCCTTCCTGGGTGTCAAAACCGTCCATTTCGACCAGGAGCGCATTCAGAGTTTGCTCACGTTCATCGTTCCCGCCACCGAGTCCGTGGCCGCGACTGCGCCCGACCGCATCGATTTCGTCGATGAAAATCAGGCACGGTGTACTCTTACGTGCCTGTTCGAACATGTCCCGAACACGGCTTGCACCGACGCCCACAAACATTTCAACGAAGTCGGACCCACTGATGCTGAAGAAGCAGGCATCGGCCTCACCGGCGATGGCTTTCGCAAGCAGCGTTTTACCTGTGCCCGGAGGACCGACCATGAGGATTCCCTTGGGGATTCGCCCCCCAAGTTTTTGAAACTTCTTTGGGTCGCGAAGAAACTCAACCAATTCGAACACCTCATCCTTGGCTTCTTCCACGCCCGCAACATCCTTGAAGGTCGTCTTGTTCTTCTCCTTCGACAGCAGGCGTGCCTTGCTCTTGCCAAAACTGAGCGCGCCCTTACCCGCCGCCTTGATCTGGCGCACGAAGAGAAAATAGACCAGACCTGCGATCAAAAGGAAGGGCAGGAGGCTGTACAGTAGTTGCCAAATCAGCGTATTCGGCGCCTCGGTCCGAAAATGTCCGGTCAACTGAAGCTTTCGATAATCGTCCGGATGTATCCAGTCCTTGAGGGTGAACAACTGAGTGGTTTCTTTTCCACCCACTGCCGTTTCCCGGTAAAGCCCACGGATTTCCTTTACCGTCCCACCACTCGGGTCCGCACTGATCACCGCGTTCTCGATGCGGTTGGAATCGACCAGATCCATCAGCTGCCGGTAGTTGATCGTCTTCAGACCCCGTTGCTGAACTTTGTTGACCATGATTAACGCCGGGACGAGCAGCGCGACGAGAATCCATATGATCCAGGTCTTTGGCGAAAGCCGCGGTTCGGAGGGCGGCTCACGCCGACTTCGGTCGAAATTAGAATTATCGTCAGCCATGCCTAGTTGAAAGGAGGTTAGCAGTGAAATACCGGGGGTCAACCGGCGATTAGAAGGGTCGTGATCAGAGAACGCTGCCCGAAGTCCCGTCGGCAGCGTCGATTGCAGCGGTATTGATCGACGTAGTCGTCGACTGTCGCCTCTCTCGAATTTTAGTCATCCTTGTCGAGACCGGCTAGCGGCACGGTCGGATCGAGAATAACGGGCTACCGGGAGATGTCTCCCTGATGAAGCACCGTGAACCGGTGTTTGGTGAGGATGTCTTCCGCCACATCCGGATGTTCGATACTCAGGGCGAGCGCCGACTTGCCGCCCGGGCGTGTGAGAAACGGATAGATATAGTGAATATTGAGCTCGGCTTCGAGGAGCGCCTCGAGGACGTCCTGCAATTGCCGTTCGAAGGCGAGTTCGACGGCCAGCACATGGCTCTCCACAAAGGCAAAACCATGCTCGTTCATTAATTTTCGCGCTTGATCCGGATCATCCACCACAAAGCGAAGGATCGTGCTCTCCGTTGTGTCGAGGACCGTCAGAGCGACCAAGTGAACTTCCTGCTGGGCCAATCGGCGCACGATTTCGTGGAGCCGGCCGAGACGGTTGGGAGTGAAGACCGAAAACTGAATGATCGGTTCCCGTTCGCGTCGACGCGCGGTCATGCGGGCAGTGGAGGCAACTGACAAGTGGACAACTATCGTTCCAACCTCAGACTCGGCAAGCCGTGGCCAATAATGAATACAACGAGTTCGGAACGGAGCCGAGTCGAGGATTCTCCTGCGCAATGACATCGATGTCAGCCACAGGAAATCTCTCGTTGTCGGAGCAGGTGGCAGCGCTCGGCGTTTCCTCCGCCCAGCGTCACATCCTGCTCTGCGCGGAACCTAGCAAACCCAAGTGCTGCAATGCGCAGGTCAGTAAGGTGTCGTGGGATTTCCTCAAGGGACGGCTGAAGGAGCTCGGTCTGGTCGGGCCCGCGGGTCGGGTACTTCGAACCAAGGCGAACTGCTTGCAGATCTGCACGCGTGGACCGATCGCGGTCGTGTATCCTGAGGGAGTCTGGTATCACTCCTGCACGCCTGCGGTGTTGGAACGAATCATCTGCGAGCACCTGACCCATGGCCGACCCGTGCTGGAATACGCATTCGCCGTTTACCCGCTGTCCGATTGATCCAGACCCCGGGGTTTGTCCGCGACTCTATTCTCCGGCACGAACTCGCCCACCTCCGCCGCATAAGCCACTCTGATCGATTCTGAAAGGAAGTCGGGCGAATCTGTCCCGAGTACGAACGTGCGGAGTCGTGGATACACCCTTACGGCCGGGACGTATTGTGAACCGACCGAAGCCGCATCGCGTTATGGATTCTTAAACTGGACCTGCGCCTTCGGCAGAAGCTTTTGCAGATCTGCAATCCGCTGGTCATCGAGGGGATGCGTCCGGAGGAACCAGGGTGTTGATTTGCCCTGCTGGCGATTATACTGGGCGAATCGCTGCCAGAATTCGACCGCGGTGGCCGGAGGGAAGCCCGCTCGGGCCATGTAGACCAGTCCGATCTCGTCGGCCTCCGATTCCTGCTTCCGACTGTGCGGCAATGCGACACCCAATTGAGCGGTCATTCCGTAAGCCGCCGTGGCGAGAGCGCCATACTGGCTACCACTAACCGCAATGCCTAAACCGGCACCTACCGTGTTGATCGCATTGGCTTGGGAGATGCGTTCGCCCCCGTGCCGTGCGACGGCATGCGCCACTTCGTGTCCCATCACCGTTGCCAGCCCGTTTTCATCTCGCGTTATGGGAAGAATCCCGGTGTAGATGCCGACCTTGCCGCCCGGCAGACAGAATGCGTTGGCTTCACGACTCTCAAAAACAACAAATTCCCATTGGGCGTTTGGCATGTCCGGGGAGGCAACGGCGGCAATTCGGCGACCGACCCTTTGGACGAGCGCATTGAGATCGGGATCGCGATTGATCGGAACGGAGTTCTTCATCTTGCCGAACTCCGAGAAGCCAAGCTGCATTTCCTCGCCAGCGGGCAGGGTGTTGAATTGCTTGCGGCCGGTCACGGGCACCGTGTTGCAGCCGGCGATTCCAAGGACCACGGCTGCCAATCCCACCCCTACGAAATAGCGGCAACCGCGACGAACTAACAAATACGTCATGCCCAATAGATGGAGCGTACGGCGGCCGAGGGCAATCAGAAATACCCAAGGCTGGGACGGCGCGCAATGGCTGGAAACCAAACTCACGGCCTCCGACGGTCTGATCGGGGACGAATTCGGCTATTCGGTGGCGATGAGTGCAGACGCTAACTCGGTGGTCGTGGGGGCGTATCGCGCAGACTCTAACAAAGGTTCGGCGTATGTTTTTGGATGGGACGGCACACAGTGGGGGGAAATTAAAAAACTGATCGCCTCGGACGGCGCTGTTGGCGACGACTTCGGCATCTCGGTGGCGACGAGTGCCAGTGGTAATTCTGTGATCATCGGGGCCGCTTTCGATGACTCCAGGAAGGGGTCGGCGTATGTCTATGGCTGGGACGGCATTCAATGGGTTGAACAAAAGCTGACGGCCGACGACGGCGTGGACGGCGATTATTTTGGTCAATCGGTGACGATGAACGGAGACGGTAGTTCCGCGCTTGTCGGGGCGTTTCTCGCCAACTCAGCCCGAGGCTCCGCGTATGTATATCGGTCGGCTAACGTGCCACCGCTGGTAATTCTTCCCGCGCCCGCAACGCTCAATTGTGCGCCGGCCGAAGGATTGCCGGTCTCGATCGATGCAGCCCAATTCGTTTCCACGAGCCAGACCATTACCGTTCAGGATACAACCGCCCCGGTGATTAGCGACGTGCCGGCGAATATCACGGCGCCGGCGACGGGACCTTCCGGTGCGGTCGTTCTCTTTCCCACGCCCACGGCCACGGATATTTGCGACGGCGTAGTGCCGGTGACCTGCGCGCTTCCGTCGGGTTCGACCTTCCCGATTGGCACTACGCTGGTAAGAGGCAGGCGATTGACGATCGAGCAAGCGACCCAATTGTTGGACGAAGCCGCGCGCATCCGAGCGGTACTTGGGTGTCGGGCGGACCGTGAGATGAGCAGGCGGGAGGATTCACGCGGTCGCCTGTCAAGGGATGAGGATTGAATTTGTCGCCACCGACTATTGGGGAATGAGAACCACGGATAAATGCCGATAGACGCAGATTCCATGCCCTTTCTATCCGCGTCAATCCGTGTTCATCCGCGGTTCTCCTTATCCGCGGATTTGGGCGTGACGTAAGCCGTTGAAGGTGGTCCAATCGGCATGTCAATGCTGGAAACCCCTGTGGTCGAGACTCCGTCTGATTCGTCGATGGCTCCCGCAGGGCGGCTTCCCTTGGGGTCGGACTTTGCGGTGTTGTACGAGAAGCACCATCGGCAGGTCTTTTATTTAGCTCTCCGAATTCTCGGAGATCCAGGGCAGGCGGAAGATGCGACCCACGACGTCTTTGTCAAAGCCTACCGAAAGATTGGGCAGTTTCGAGGGGACGCGGATGTGCGAACGTGGTTATACCGGATCACGCTTAACCACTGCTCGAATCTGCGCCAGAGTTGGCACGCGCGAAATGTACACGTCCAGGCGGACGACACGGTTTTTGAGTTGGCGGTGGGAAGTTCTGAAAGTCCCCTTCGGCTGCTCGAGATCTCCGAACTGGGGGAGCGGATTCACAAAACTCTCGGCGCATTGCCAGACGAATACCGGGTCTTGCTTTTGTTGGTGGCGGATGAGGAATTGAGCTACGACGCCGTCGCGGAATTGACGAAACAATCAACGGACGCTGTCCGGGGTAAACTGCACCGGGCACGCAAGGCCTTCGCGGTGGCATTTCAAAAGACGGCCTGAACCCAAAAGGAATTGAATGAATCCAGGATCTCAACGATTGCGAACGGATACAGGCCAGCAGCAGGTCCATCAATCTCAGCAAAAATCGGGAGCGGTGGAGTTTGCCACGCCCGAGGAAGCGATTCGCACCGATTTGGCTCGGACATTGGTTCCGGCGACCGTGCGAGAGCGCTTGGAGGAATCTCTGGCCGCAGAATCGGCCAAGCCGGCGGGTTGGTGGCGGAGATTTTTCTCGTAACCCGTTTTGCGCATCACGGGCGCGCCCGGATGAGGCAGATGGCGTCCGGAGCCACGGACGATACGGAAAAAGCCCTGCGGCCTCCGAGATGAACAAAGGTTTCTTCGGAAAGGATGGATCCGTCGAATGGATTCAACCATGCCGCCGTCCATTTCCCCGGCGGTAACTCAACCACGGGAGCGAGCGGGGGCGAGTGGAGGGCCTGCGGCTGCTGCAGGCCCGCCTGACTCCAGGAAAAATCGACCGCTGCGTCGGTGCGGGTGAAGAGGTGTTGCGAACCGCCGAGTTGCACCCCGGAGAAATACTCCCCCTGCAGTCCCGGTCCTTTGCCCGATGCAAGCGCTGCGGCACGAACTGGCTCGCGATCTTTCCCCGGTCTTGTCCAGAGCAACCGAGCGGTGGCATCGCCACCCCTATAAAAATACTCAACCTTCAGTGCATACCGGCGACCCTTCGTGAACCGAATGGGTGCAGTATCCTCGACCGTCCCGTGATCGGTCCAGTTATCGATCAGAACCGTGTCATCAATCCACACTCGGATTCCATCATTTGACACGGTGTGGAGTCTGTGCGGACCGTCCATCTCCGGGATAAGAAATCCGGTCCACCGAACACTGAAGGATGTGGGCGTGCTCACGGGCCGAAAATAGAGGCCGTAACGCGTGCCGGGCTGGCCATAGGCACGCGCCGAGTAGGAGGCGGGGATCCCTCCAATGATGACCTGTTCCAACGGTCGAGCTTCCGCTGGAGCGAACTCGGCGAGAAAATCCCGCAACACCCGGAACTGACGTCGCAGGGCGGGTCCGCCTCCACCCGGTGTGGTGGAACTGATTGAGTGCGTACCATCTTCATGACCTGGAATAAACGAGTGATCGAGGTGATTGAAGAGAGCGCCCCCGGCAAAAAGAAATTCCCAAGCCTCCATCCGGTAGGGTGCGTCGTTGGTTCCACGAAATCCCGTTTCATTGTCGCCGATCGGACGTCCATGGCGGGCATTTGCGGCGACGGCGTCTGGCGGACTTGCGTAGTGAAAATTCAGCAATGAGACTGCCGGATGGACGTTGGTCACCGCCTTGGAACCGTTGGCAACGTTCCATGAAATCAGGTGCGACGTGAGGACTGCCGCGCGGGGACCATTGGCGGCGGGCTGGCCGGCACGAGGTTTGAGTGCGGCGGCGAGAATATCAGCGATATGATCATGCCATTCCATGTCGACGCCGCCCGTGTACGGTTCGTTGCAGATTTCGAAGTAAACATTTGGAAACTCGCGAAGAATTGTTGCCAGTTTACGCACGTAGGCTTCCTGGAATGCGACCAGCTTGGGATGCTTGCGGGTCAGCGCCTCATTCCACGGGCAATCACCCACTCCGTTGATGTTATTGCGCCCGTTAAACGGGTGAGTGGCCCAGGATTTGTCGCCGTAAAATGCCGAGAAAAGATTGGCCTCGACGACGATGTCTCGTTCCATCGCCGCCTGCATCAGCTTTTTTAACCGTGCAAAATAGACTTCATCCCACCGGGTGAGGTCAAATCGGTTCCCGCCATCAAAGTAACCCGCCTGATCGCTGCGCCGCCACGGACACAGGAACCGCTCCACCGGAGGAGCGAGAGAATTGTCGGCGATGTTAAAGGCACCCGGCTGTTCGCGGTACGCGAGGAAAATCCGGGTCCCATTCATGCCGTCGCGCACCAGTGCGTCGAAATATCGCACAAAATCGAACTGTCGGTCCACCAGCGCGCCATAGTGCTCGCCGGACGTGATGACGTGCATGGGTATATCCCGGTAAATGAAACAATGCGGGCTGGTGGGGTGCACGGCGAAAGGCGGGATTGGCTGAGCTTGGCTCCGCGGTAACAAAAGCGGGAAGACCAGGGTTAACAGTGCCAATCGAAAAGCGGAACGTAGCGGCGGCATCTCGGCAATGAGAGTACGCTGCTTCCGTCCCGTCGGCTACCGATGAATCGGAGCAGGCCTTCACTCAGCAATGATGCAGAACGCTGATTCGCTGGAGAGCGGTGAAGGAATGCACGGAGTTTCGAAAAAGATCGGCGAGATACAATTCACTTCACAACAGGTCTTGCCAATCGGCAGTTCGGTCTCTATCTTGCCTCACTCGGTGCCGCGGGGTGGAGCAGCCCGGTAGCTCGTCAGGCTCATAACCTGAAGGTCACAGGTTCAAATCCTGTCCCCGCAACCAATTTCTGTTGGTACGCAACAACTTAAGCCGCTGGATTCCAGCGGCTTATTTGCTTTTCTGGCACGATTCCTGCCCAGGCCGAATTCTTGGGTGCACTCTGGTGCACTGGGGCGCGTTTCCAAATAATCGCCAAATAATTTGGCGGAAAATCCCAGGAAAGCCCCATACGCCTTCAGGCTGGAGGCCTGAAGGGCTGAGGTTCAAATCGCTCGCTGCCGGAGAATAGTTTGAACTGCTGGAAGATGGCGTGGCTGAATGCCTGAAGGCCCTTGAGGAAGCGCGGGAACCTAGCCGTAAGAGATGTCCCCTCCTTGCCGCAGCGGTGTCTCGGCTCGGGGAAGGTAGGGTGGTATCGAGCCATCCTCATCCAGCATTCATCACCAGTCTTTCCGCCACCTTTGGCACTGCCCACTTCCTACACTGATCTGTTACGGGAAGCAGACGCGTCTCATTACCGGCCTTGATGATGCGGAGGTCGCTGGAAAAATCCCTCCGCGAACGAAACTCTTTTGTGGTCCGGCTCCAATTGCGCCCATTTGTCCACCGCTGCGGACGATCCTGCCCGAACCGAACCGACTATCTGGTGGCCGCGAATCTCTTGCTGACTACGAGAACGTGATACCGATTAGCTGGGTTTGCTGCGCCTGGAACCAGGCTCTGGTGCCCAAATACGGCCTCAAGACTTCTCAAACACTCCGATTTCGCCTCCCCCGTCCACGAATGCCCCACTTCGACAGGCTTGCCCCCCTCCGAAAGCACGTTGACAGGCCAATGCACGGATCGGAGTGTGCGCCAGACGTTCATTTTGCAAAAAAACCAAATCTCCCTGGCCGCGGAGCGTCAAAAAGCAAATTCCTGTTATCAATTTTACAAGGTGTTTATCGCGGATGGCCGCGAAAAACTGGTTCGCGGCTGCGAATTCTGATCCCTCGACGAACGCAATCTGCGCCGAATCCTCGCCGCGGGGAAAACCCTCTTCGTGGACAACAATGCCGTGAGTTCGGCGCCTTCCTCCTCGGTGATCGCTCCGGCCGTTCTACTCGAGGAGACGGAATTGACGCGCATCGATCGGGAATCCGAAAAGAAGCCAATCATCGAAGCTCCTCAGGCACGAGCCGCCAGTCGCGAGTGAATTCTATTCCTTGAGTAACGCCTCGACCGCCTCATTGATCTCACGTCCGCGCACGTCGCGGTACCGAATCACGCCGTTGCGATCCAGAACGAAAGTCGAGAGCCATTGCCGGACATTCCAAGCCTCGTGAATCGAACGGTCATGCCCATCCCAGATGGTCGGCCAAGAGACCCGCTGCTTCTCCACCGCCTCTTTTGCCTGGCTCAACTGGTTGTCCCCGCTGACACCGATGAAGGCGACCGGCTTTCCTGCGACTCGCTCCAGCAGATGCCGATGCTCCGTCGCCTCACTGTATCCGCTGCTCCAGAAGAATACCACCACCACCTTGCCTTGATAATCGCGCAAATTGATTCTTTGCCCGTCGAGATCGTCGCCTTCGGTTTCCGGCGCAGGACTCCCAATGGACACTCGGCGGATCTCATAGAGTTCGCGTATCGCTTTCCGCGACAGGTCCAACCCGGTCAGTCCCGCGCGGCCGAATTCCGACACGACCTGCTCGAATAGGCGCTCTGCTTCGGCGGCGGCCTTCTTGTTCTGACCAAATTTTGCTTCCTCCTTCCGAATCCCCGCCAGCAGGAAGCAGGCATGGGCGCGCACCTCGACGCTGGGATTTTCCGAAAGGAGCGCTTTAAGCAGGTTGGTGGAACATCTGTGCCGGGAACGCTCCAATCCCTGGCAGAGCGCGAGCAGGTTGGTGTTGCCAAGATGCTCCTGCAGGATGACCCCGGCGGCCTTCTCGACCTCCGGGCCGTCCGGCGTGTTGAGCATTATCCATTTGGCGGCCTCGAATGCCTCCGAGGAAGCCGGGTTGCCGTCGAGGAAGGCCAGCATCTCGGCAAGGTCGCGAAGAGGTTGCGGCTCGGTTCCTTTTCGCAGTGGATGCTCGCTCAGCCCCGCTCCCGTCCAATAACCGAGACCCCGATAATTGCGGATGTCCGTGACCGGGGTGCCGACCGGCATGCCCAGGCCCGCAAGGGTAAAGGTCACGGGATCGAGAGCGACGTTGAGTTGCGTGTTGGATCGAACGAAACGGGTGATATACCTGTTCGCGCCTCCGTGAGACGAAGTGGTCAATTCGACCGGAAGCGAGTCGCGCGGATTGGCCGGGTCATATTTCGAGATGACTGAATCAGTCCCCTCGGCCTGTTTGAGCACGCGATCCGGCTGGGACATATCAATCCAAAAATCACGCGAACCTCCATAAGCCGTCTTCACCCGCACCTGCCAGGCGGGGATTCCTTCCACCTGATCCTCGGCGATCAAGCTGACGGACTTGGCCTCCGCGTATCCGAGACAGTTCTCGACTGTGCCGCCGAACGACAGGAACGAAGACAGTCCGAGGCATCGAACGTCGAAAAAGTATTCGGCGCTGTTGGCACTGCCCTTGGCTGGATCTTCGACAGTCGTGCTGCCTCCTGCCCCATTGCTCTCCCGAAACCTCACCAAAGTCGCGCCATCGGAAGCCGTGACAACATGATCGTCAAACGCTGTCAAAAAACCCGCTCGAACCGCTGCTTCCCTGTCCATGCTGTCGGCGCGACGATTACTCTCTTTGGCTTCGGCGCTCTCATCCCCAGCGAGCGGGATGTAGGCGTATTCCCGCGCGAACGATTCACTGCGGAGCCTGTCTCCATCAAACTGTATTATCAGGCGCCGTTTGCGGACCTCTTTGCGGCCTGGCTCGAAGCGATCTGTGGAAAGCTGCAACTCCATCATGCCAGACGAGATCTTGCGCCTAGCGCGAGCCACGGCTTGCAGGAGCTTGAGGGGGTTGGGCGTGCCGTCCTCGTTGAACCCATCAGCCACTGGCGCGGTGGCCAAGGGACGTGTCTGCGGCGGTGAATTGGTTGGCGCAGCATAGGCGACGACATCTGAACTAGCATGGTCACGGGGACGGAGCACAAAAAAAGTGGCGAGCCCTACGAGCACAGTCGCCACGACTCCGGTGGCGAGTTTCACGCGAGAGATATTCAGAAGCGGGCCGAGGAATCCAGCGCTCGCGCCCAAGCCAACCGGGATCCGGAGGCTCAGGCACATCAAGGCAGCGATCAGCGCGCTTGGTGCCGCCTCAACGGCACGATTCGTAAGCATGGTTCCCAAGGCAACCGCGCTGCAGGCCACGCCTTGAACGCCGACGCGCGACCGGAGGCGGTCAAGTGCCCGGCTCACGCGCATCTTGGCAGCGTCCTCGCTGACGCCAAGGGCAACGCCCAGTTCACGCATCGACTTGTGCTCGAAGAAGCGGAGCAGAATCGTCTGGCGCTCGGCGTCGCTCAACTCGTTAAGCGCTTCGTCCAGAACCGTGGAGAGTTCGTTCCAAGCGACAGTGTCATCGGCATCCAGTTTCATAACAGCGGCCTGTTGTTCGCGAGCACGCCGGCGAGTCTCGACGCGCCAGAGATCGATTGAAGCGTGAACGGTCGTGCGGTGCAGCCAGGCGGTTAGTTCGGCGTCGCCGCGAAGTTGCGGTGCGGCCTCGGCCAGCCGGATGAAGACCGTTTGCGTGACCTCCTCAGCCAGCGAGCCGTTGGAAAGACGCCTTTTCGCCACCGAATAGACGAGGCTGGTGTAGCGCCGAACCAACTCGCCAAACGCCTTTTCGGATCGGCTCTTCCGGAATTCGCCCAATAGATCACTCGCGTTCATTCAGGGAAGTAAACGTTGCCGATCGCTCAAAGGTAACGCCCGACATCAAATCAGTCGAGGATCGACGGTGTACGACGGAGCCGAAACGGTGCAGTTGATTCCGGGTGGAATGGCCAACCTGAACGTGCTTGGCGGCAACTTGCCGCCAAGTTTCGCCACATGTACGGTTCGAACCATTGGTGTGTCCTGGGCGCACTGGAAGCGCCTCGTTGGTAGCCGGCCGCGACGGGCCAGTGGCCCAAGACCCAATCACATCATTCCCCTGAGTGGATGATTTTGAACCTCTCCGCATTACTCCGCCGCCAGTGATACACAGACCATCTCTTTGTCATTGCGTGCATAGACGCACTTGTTCGCGAAGGCGGGATGCGACCACACCACGGGCCTGCCTGGATCGTAGTTGACTGGTGCGCATTCCGATCAAACCGGGCACCGATTCCGATTTGATTCGGACAGGGTTCGGGAAAGTGTCTGACAGCATTCCGATTTTGACCGGACAGTTTCCCGGAGCGAAGCGACGCCTGGATTCGCCAACGACTCCTCTCCATTTTGCCAGGCGAGCTCCCCTCTGATCTTTTCCGCAGTAAATCCCGTCCTTTGCCCAATCGTGGGGATAAAACCGGTCCCCAAGGGCGTAGCGTCGCTGCTGACCGGTCCCCGATGCTTTTTGCGGACGTTTCTCGTGCATTTTCATCCCGCCTCATGTCTGATGCAGAGACACTTGGCATGGATTTCTTGTTTTCGATTTCATGCAGGAATGCAGGCAATCGCTCGAACCGGGATCGAATTCGCTGGGCCATGGCCACGGTGTAGGTGGCAAATCTCGTCGATGGACTCCATCCATCTCGCAATTTCACTTCAGTGCGAAGTGACGGGGCGTAGTGCTTTCTCGATTGGGCAACCCCTCGGCAGATTTAACCTCCGGCCGCCTCACCCCCACCTCTGGGATTGCTTCGAAAAAGTGGACAGAGAAAGAGGAGCTTTTTATTTAGTTGTTTTTGATTTCGAAGTCAACAGGCGATTTGAAGTTTAGGGAACTATGTAGACGGTGAGGGTTATAGAAGCATTCGATATAGTCGAAGATTTGGGATCGCGCCTGGCTGTGGGTGGCGAAATCGCGTCGGTAGACGAGCTCCA
>CAMAUY010000033.1 GCA_945861565.1 Akkermansia muciniphila | reverse complement strand
CGGTCGAAGGTCTCAACAATAAGATTCGAGTGACTACCAGACGGGCCTATGGTTTTCGAACCTTTCGCGCTCTGGAAGTGGCTCTCTATCATTCACTCGGGAAACTACCCGAGCCAACTCCTACCCACAGATTCTGCTAGCGAAGCCTTGTTTGATTGTGAGGTCGGCTATGACGGGATGCCGTGGATTTTGTTAAGAGGTGGCTTTGTTGCTCTTGAAAACCCGCGGCTAATCCGTCCCTTCAATCATTCATGCGCCGCCAGCGAGAGAATCGTATCACTCCGTCCGAAGAAAGTTTCGATCGGTCGCCTGGGGATTGTTTTCGGGCCAGGGCATGTCTCACACACAAAAACGAACGGACCGAGGAAGGATCAGGACTCCCGATATCGCACCGAGACGTTTTGCCGACGTGGAAAAAGAGTGACACCGGCAGGCCCTCTCCCCGGTCATGCAGTGAACCGACTCCCTGGGAGCGCTGGCATCCTGCCGGCGAGCCTGCAGAAAGGACCAACACCCGCCGGCAGGGATGCCGGCGCTCCCAGGTTCATGGTCCCAATTCATGTCCATTCTTGGAAAACATTCCTACCCATGAACCGACTCCATTTCCCAATTCGAGGACGAAGAACGAGCGCGACGGACGAGGACGATTTGAAGGACCCCATTGCGGCGCTTTCGCCCTCGTCCTCGTCCTTCGTCCTTCGTCCGTCGTCCGTCGATGGCGACGAACAGCACACCGACCTATGTGCCGGGACGCACGGAGCGCGGTTCATGGTCACAATTCATGTCCATTCTTTGGAAAACTTTCCTACCCATGAACCTGCGGAGAGAGCGCCGAGCATGGCTCGGACCGTTATACAGTCGTGCCTCCAAGCCGAGCGATGCTCGGCGCTCCGGTTCATGGTCCCAATGCGCGATGGGCAAATCGTGGAGGCTACCCATGAACCGACTCCATTTCCCAATTCTAGGACGAAGAACGAGCGCGACGGACGAGGACGATTTGAAGGACCCCATTGCGGCGCTTTCGCCCTCGTCCTCGTCCTTCGTCCGTCGTCCTTCGTCCGTCGATGGCGACGAACAGCACACCGACCTACGTGCCGGGACGCACGGAGCGCGGTTCATGGTCACAATTCATGTCCATTCTTTGGAAAACTTTCCTGCCCATGAACCCCCCCTCACCCTGCCCTCTCCCCCCGCTCGGAGCGGGGGGAGAGGGTGGCCGCAGAGGCTGGGAGAGGGGTCACTTAGATTCCAGGAGATCAGGAGTCCTGAGGATGGTCTTGCGCATTGCGTCAATGCCCGACGCCGTCAGTTCTTTGGCGTCAAAAGGAGTCTTGCCCGTAAGCAATTCATAGAGCGGCACGCCCAGGCTGTAGATGTCGCTGCGGGTGTCGATATCTCCCGCGCCTGCGGGACTCATCTCGGCCTGTTCGGGCGACATGTAGAGCGGCGTCCCGATCCTCTGTTCGAACCGGGTAAAGAACGTGAGATCCATAAGCCGCTGGGACTGAATTGCCTTGGCCACGCCAAAATCGATGACCTTCGGCACGGGCACGCCATCGTGCAAGGTGACGAGGATGTTCGAGGGCTTAATGTCGCGTTTTACGGTCGGCACGGACACTCCCAGGACCTCTGCGTTTTCCTCGAACGAGAAGCCTACAAAATAGCGCAGCTTGACGACTTCGGCCTTGCGGGCGTCGTGGGCGAGCAAAAGCGAGAACTGACACTTACATGGGACCGCGTCTCGGCTCATTCGGTGCGATGGAGAGGCACATCGTCGTTGGCGTGTATTGAAATGCGCTGAAGTGGGGAATTCCCACTTGCCCACCTGATTGAGTGAGCATACTTTCGTAGCCATGATCACCGGAATCATCAAGAGCCAGCAGTTTGAAATCGTGGCGCAGGGACTTACACCGGACAGCAAGAAGCGGCTGTCGCTCTCCAAGGCGCTGGCCAAGGCCGGCGTGACTTTTAACATCTACGTCAATAAACTTGGCCAGATTGTGCTCGATCCTCAAAAGACCGTGCCGGCGCACGAGGCGTGGGTTTTTGAAAACAAGCAGGCGCTCGCCTCGGTCAAGCGCGGCCTCAAGCAGGCGGCCAGCGGCAAGGGCGCTTATCTCGGTTCGTTTGCCAGGCATGCGGCCGATGAGTGATGAATCGGAAGCTCCTCTTTGTGCCGGAAGCTCGCGCTACGCTGGAGCGTTTGGGGACAAATCCCGCCAAAGCTGGCTTGTATCGGCTGCTTTTGAAGACCCTAGGACTGATGGAAACCAATCTCCGTCATCCTTCGCTCAACACGCACCCCTACGACAGCATCAGCGGGCCGGGCGGCGAAAAAGTTCTCGAGGCTTACGCGCAAAACAACACACCGGGCGCGTATCGCGTATTCTTTTTCTACGGCCCGGACGAGATCGAGAAAGGCCGACGCGTTCCGGTGCTGACCATCTTTGCCATCATGCCGCATCCTTGACCCCATTGCAACTTGCTCAGGCAGGCACAGACCCTCAGGATCCTGTCATATACAAACTGAAATCGATAAACATAGTTTCCGGGTTGGACCATAGGGTTCAGATAGGCCGGATCGGTGAACCAGACGGTGCCGTCGGACTTTACCACGACGTCATTGGGTTCATTGAATCTCTTGCCTTTGTATTGCGACACGATCCGGGTCACCGTGCCGTCAATCTCGGTTCTTGAGATTGGTGACAACGAGGCCTGCGTTCGGGATGTTGGTGGCGATGATGGTGAGCGGATCACTGGCCGAGGCCGCTTGCTTGACATTAAAAGCTGTGGCACTGCTCGAGCCGTTCCAGCTCAACACGACTTGTGCATTGCCTGGCGTCGCCATGAAGTTGGAAATCACCGGCTCGGCGAAGATCCGTGGTGCTGCGGATGCGAGTATGGCCCCTGACAGCAACATCGAAATGCGGTTCGTGCTCGATCGTTTGCAGCGTCGGCCTCGCCGCTCACACCTTTACGGCCTCGGAGTGTGGTCCTCGAGGAACTGGAAATCCGCTTGATCCGCGCCCTTCAGCGGGAGCGAAGAACCCCATCCCCCGGAAGTCGGTATACGACTCCAACGCCATCGTTGGTATGCCGCGTGCCCATCCGCATATCCGAGGTTGGCGCCCAGGTTGTGTTGTTCACCGGGACGACCGGCCCACTCGTCGCCAGAATTACTGGCCTCCCCGATCTTAATAACAAACCCAGCGGCGTCGCCGGTCTCAGGATGGGAATCGATGAAGGTGAACACCCGCGAAGGTCCGGGGGTCACGAGATCGCCAACTTTAGACTTGTTCCACCGAGGATCTGGATACCACGGTCCGCTCCTCTCTCCGTTGAAAAAGTAGTTCAGCAGAGCGCCCAAGGCGTAGGTCCGCGTCCGTCGCAGACCAGGATTGCCTTCGACAGTGGATTTGTCAGCAGGACATCGGTAGATCCCGACTGAGTGATTGTATTGAAATAACACCCCCCGTTGCAGATTGGTGGTGGTCGTGTCGCGCTTGGCGTCGCCCACAGCCCAGGATGGCGCAACGCCCTTGAAAGAGCTTCCAGACGAGACCTCGCTGGTCGGTGGCATCACGTCTTTGTTGTCGTCCGCATACATGATCCAGCAAAGCGCGAGTTGTTTGAGGTTGCTCAGACAGGCAGTGGCCTGTGCCTTGGCTTTGGCCTTGCCCAATGCGGGCAGGAGCATCCCGGCCAGAATCGCAATAATGGCGATGACGACGAGGAGTTCGATCAAGGTGAAAGCAGTGTGACGAATGTCGCGTGGTGCGTGTCCGGCCGAATGTTCGAAGTTGATAGAGCGCGAGCGCAGGCCTTGATTGAGCTTGGCAGATGTTTTCATAGTCGTTCGATTCTGGTGGCGGCTAAGGCGGGGACCGTGGATTTTGTTAATGAGGCGGTTTTGTTGCTCTTGGAAATCCGCGGGTCATCGGTCCCTTCAATCATTCATGCGCCGCCAGCGGGAAAATCGTATCATTCTGTCCGAAGAAAGTTTCAATCGGTCGCCCCGGTATCGCTACCGGGCCGGGTGAGAGGGGTGTTTTAGTGAGGTTCAGACCGATCTCGTGTCGCTTCCACCGTCGCAATGTCTTCGAACGATGGCACGCGGAGGACCTGAATGTGCCCCTCGGCTTCGGGCCGTTCGCTCACGACCAGCATTCGGTGATCGGGTGAAAAACTGAGCGTCGGGAATTTACCAGGGATCCGAATCGTGGTCAGTTCCTGGCGCGTGGCGACGTTCCAGAGTATTACCTTATAGCCGTCACCGGTAGCGAGCGTCTTGCCGTCCGGGGAAAAGGCGACGCCGACCACAGAGATCACATGACCTTTGAGCGGCGGAAGCTCGACTCCGGACGGCAATTCCCACAGGCGCACCTCGCCGCTGAATGAGACCGTGGCAAGCAGGCTGCCATCGGGAGAAAAGGCCACCTGACCCACCGTCGAGTTATGGTCCCTGAGCTGCAGCAATTCTTTTCCGGTCTTAATGTCCCAAAGCCAAACGGTGCTACGTTCGCCAGCTCCAGCCAGCGTGTTGCCGTCTGGGGAGAACACCAGGCCGAAAAAGTGGCACCCAACGGGCCCGAATTCCGCCACTGCGCGCTGCGAGGCCAGGTTCCAGATTTTGACGATGCCATCGGTGGTGCCGGTAGCCAGGTTCCTGCCGTCCGGGGAGAAGATGACAGCGCTGATGCCGTTCGAGTGAGCCCGCCACTGGGTGACCTTCGCTTCGGTTCGGAGATCCCATAGCTCCACGGTGCCGTTGAGGCGGCCCACGGCGCCTATGAGTTCGCCCGGTTTCACGTCGTAGGGTTTGCCAAAATCGACGACCGGCGAACTGCTCGGAACGGAAATATCCCTGCGCTGGCCGCTTGCCGGCATCCAAACACACCATCCGTTGCTTCCGCCGGCGACCACCTGACTTCCATCGCTGGAAAACCCGGCCATAAGTCGGGAACCTTTCAGAATGGGGGGTGAAGGTCGTTCCCCGGTACGCCACAGCCTGGTGGTGCCTTCCATGTTGCTGGAGAGCACGGTTCCGCCGTCCGGGGATATCGCCAATGACCAGATCCGACCGACCGTCCCGCGAAGCCGCCGGATAGGTTTGAACGTGCGTGCATCCCAGAGATTGATGGTCCCATCAACACTCGCGGTAACGAAAGTCTGGCCATTGGACGTCATCGCAACACCGCTGACGTTCACCGCGTGTTCATTCAGGGTGGCCCGCACTTGGTGGGTCGCGAAATCCCATACGATCACTTGGCCGTTCCACAATCCGGCAATCAGATGCTGGCCATCCGAGGTGTAGGCCACCGATATCGGATCGCTTTCAAATCGAATCTCGGGAAGCTCCTTCCGATCGGGCAATTGCCAACCGCGAAGATGGTCACCGAGGTTCAACCCCTTTCCCGCAATCGTCACGAAGGACTGGCTGTCGGGAGAAAAGGCAACCGCGTTCCGCGTTTGCAGACGCAAGTCCGGAGCGTCCTGAGAGACAATCTCGGATCTCCAGGTGTCCGTATCCCACAACTGGAAACCTCCCGGCCTGCCCGTCAGTAGCTGTTTGCCATCCGGCGAGAACAGGGCTGGTTGGATCGCCTCCGGTAGCGACCGCACCTCTTTCCACGTTTTCGTGTCCCAAAGTTTCACGCCGGAACTGTCTCCGGTAGCCAACAGATTGGTATGGGGAGCGAAGGACAACGTCGTGGCCGGCTCGGACAGTGTGGTGACCAGGCGCAATGAGGTCGCCTCCCGCACGATGATTTTGGAGCCGGAGTAGACGAGCAGTTTGCCATCGGGTGAAAACGCCGCTGCCGCCCCTGTCCCTTCGTCAGGGAACGTGGCGAATTCATCGCCCTGGCAAAGCTGCCAGAGGTACCGCCATTCGAAGCCGCGCAAATCTTTTTCGTTGGCTTTGGGCCTCTGGCGGTCGAGCAGTTCCCGAGCATTGCCCAATTTGTTCTCAGCGAGGGCATGAAATGCGACATTGATTTCGGCGGCGTAAGCGTTCTGGCGAATTTTAGCTTCCGCACGCACAGCGCGGTCGCGGTCGGCCCGAGCTCGATCGGCTTGGGTTTGCTCCGCCCGTTCGGCCAGTCGGGCGTCCCGCTCGGCCTTGGTTGCCCGGATGGCTTGCCAGAATGCGAGGAACATGCCCACGAGCAGAGCAGTCACCACCGCACCAGCGGCTGCAAAGGGGAGTTGGTTCCGGCGAACCATTTTCTGGAACCGGTAGAGAGGCGTGGGCGGACGGGCGATCACGGGCTCGCTCTGGAGATAGCGCTGAATGTCCAGCGCCAAGCCGTTCGCCGTTTCGTAACGTCGCGTCCGATCCTTCTCCAGTGCCTTCATCACGATCCAGTCGAGATCGCCGCGGATTTGCCCAATCAACTTGACGCCATCCACTTGACGATGCTTTGCCACCGCCATCCGCGCATCGGCCGTCATCGTGCTCACGAAGCCCGATGGCTTCTGCGGTTCCTGTTCGCGGATGGCTCGCCGCATTTCATCCAGACCCTGCCGTCGAAACTTCTCCGGATCGAACGGTGTGCGCCCCGTGAGCAGTTCGTAGAGGAGCACGCCCAGGCTGTAGATGTCGCTGCGGGTGTCGATATCTCCCGCAGGCGCGGGACTCATTTCGGCCTGTTCGGGGGACATGTAGAGCGGCGTTCCGATCATCTGCTCGAACCGGGTAAAAAACGTCCGATCGGTAAGCCGCTGGGACTGGATTGCTTTGGCCACGCCAAAGTCGATGACCTTCGGGCATCCCGCAGCCGCGGGACCATCGTGCAGGGTGACGAGGATGTTCGAGGGCTTGATGTCGCGGTGGATGATGCCCTTTTGATGCGCGTGCTGGATGGCGTTGCAGACGGCAATGAAAAGTTTGAGCCGTTCCGAGGTGGTCAGATTATTCTGGTCGCAGAAGTCCGTGATCCGGATTCCTCGCACCAGTTCCATCACGAAGTATGGGCGCCCAAGCGCCGTTACTCCCGCATCGAGCACTTTGGCGATGTTCGGGTGATCCATCAACGCCAGCGCCTGGCGCTCCTGCTCGAAGCGCACGATCACTTCCCGGGTGTCCATGCCCAGTTTGATGATCTTGAGCGCCACGCGCCGCCGCACCGGCTCGAGTTGCTCGGCCATCCAGACGGTGCCGAAGCCACCTTCTCCGATTTTCTGGAGCAGTTTGTAATTGCCGATCCGATCCTCGCCTTCCTCCGGTTTCAAGCGCGCAAGCCCCGTTTCCAGCTCAGCAGAAACGGTGCGATCGGCCGGTCGCTGCATAAAGGCGTCGTCGTCGTGGGATGCCAGCAACCGCTCGACGCGCTGCCGGAGCGCAGGTTGGCCCTCGCAGGCGGTTCGGAGGTAGTTCGCGCGTTCCGTCGCGGGCGTGTCCACGGCGACTTGAAAAATCTCTTCCTCGTTCATTAAAACCGGGGTGGGGGAGTTGGCACCGTTACTCTTACCTGCGCCGCGCGTAAAGAAATCGTATCATTCAATCGGAAAAAAGGGGGTGATTGGGACCAATCTCCTGATGCAACCAGGCACGTGCGTAAGCCCAGTCGCGTTTTACGGTCGGAACGGACACATCCAGCACGTCCGCGGTTTCCTCGAACGAGAAGCCGACAAAATAGCGCAGCTTGACGACTTCGGCCTTGCGGGCGTCGTGGATGGCCAGGCGGTCCAGCACTTCGTGGACGGCCAGCGACTCCGCTTCGTTGCCAGGCGGTGCGGCGATTTCCAGGTCAGCCACATCGACATGTTCGGCGCCGCCTCCACGTTTTTCGCGAAATTTGCTGCGCGCGCTCTCGACGAGAGTTCGCCGCATGGCCTCGGCAGCGGCGGCGAAGAAATGAGAGCGATTGGCAAAGATTCCATCGCCCAGCCGCAGCCAGGCCTCGTGCACCAGTGCCGTGGCTTGAAGCGTGTGTCCCGGCTGCTCCCGCGCCATCTTCTGCGCGGCCAGCGTGCGAAGCTCCTGATAGACGAGCGGGAGCAGTTCGTCCGCGGCCATGGGGTCGCCCTGCCCGGCGGCTTCGAGTAGGCGGGTGATGTCGCTCACACCCCGGATCCTAACGAACGTCGGAAGATCGTCGAATCCCGAATGAGGGTCCGAAATTGGGAGGGGCGCGTCCGCGGCAGACCGGATTGCCCTTCGATCCGACCATGGATTTGTCCGTGGGACAGCGGTAGATCCCGGCCTGTTGCGCCGCTGGACGCGAGGCTGGTTCTCGCAGCGCGAGAACCACCACCTTCGGGGTAGGGCTCGTCGCGCTGCGACGAGCCCGCCCGCCCAGAGCGGGCGGAACCAACCGGCAAAACGCACGATGCCGGCAAGCCTGTTTTACCACTGCACGCGAGGCTACTGGTCGCAGCCCGACCAGCTCCATCACCTTGTTGCCCGCGAGAGCCACTACCAGCCGACGGCAAAGTTCCCAATTTCCTCCCCTTTACCCACTAATTACTATTGCCACATGAAATACCGCTCTCGGAAACATCTCCCGCAGGAGATTCCGTTGTGGGTTGATCCGCACAAGGAAACGTATTTCATCACCATAAACTGTCGGCAGCGCTTCCGAAATCAGCTTGCTCTGCCGGAAATAGCGGAACAACTTTTTGAAACCGTTCGCCATCGCCAGGAGAAATTTCTTTGGTGGCCGTATCTGTTTCTGCTGATGCCCGATCATCTGCACGCCTTGCTGTCGTTTCCACCGTCGGACAAGCCGATTCGCGGCATCGTCAGTAAATGGAAGGAATGGACGAACAAAGACATCGGAATCGTGTGGCAGGACGACTTCTTCGAGCACCGACTGCGCCATAACGAAAGCCATAGGCAGAAGGCGGATTACATTCTGGCAAATCCAGTGCGGGCAGAACTGGTTTCACTTCCCGAGGACTGGCCCTACGTGTATTTCGGCGACGGCGAAACATCTAAGTTCACGGATTGATTCGGGATGGTAGCGTTCGTCGCGCTGCGACGAACCCGCCCGCGCAATCCTCGCCAAAGGTTGGTCGTCGTGGTGTCGCGCAGGGCGGCATTGCCCACTACCCAGGATGGATCAACACGCTCCAGGATGCGGGTGATTTCGTTCATTGAGGAACTGCTGTCATCACTTCGAAATACCGCGTTGGCTGGAACGTACAAATTCGAGCAGATGCGCCAGTTCGGCACCCCCGACCAACTCGGATTCAATCCGTGCCAACGCGTTTGGAATCGTGAGGCCCCTCCGGAAAAGCAACTTATAAGCCTGATTCAATGTTTGAATTGTCTCACTCGAAAAGCCCGCCCGTTCCAGCCCGACTCGGTTGATGGTCCGTGTTTCCGCCGGGTTGCCGTCCGCCATCATGTAGGGCGGTACATCCTGCACCACTTTTGAACAGCCGCCGAGCATGGCATTCCGGCCGATGCGACAGAACTGATGCACGGCCGCCATCCCGCCGATCACCGCGTGGTCTGCCACCGTGACATGGCCCGCGAGGGCCGCCAAATTGGACATGATGATGTGATCGCCCAACTGGGTGTCGTGCGCGAGGTGGCAATACGCCAGAATATGGTTGTGGGAACCGACCACGGTGGCTCCGCCATCGGCGGTGGCGCTGTGGACGGTCACGTATTCGCGAAAGGTGTTGTGGTGACCGATTTCGACCCGGGTAACGCCGCCTTTCCACTTGAGATCCTGGGTTTTGAGTCCCAGACAGGCGAAGGGAAATACGTCGTTATCGGAGCCGAGAGTGGTTCGGCCGTCGATGACTACGTGGCTGTGCAGATGACAGCGGTCGCCCAACTGGACCTTGGCGCCCACAACGCAGTACGGGCCAATCACGCAGTCCATGCCGACGCGCGCAGTTGGGTGGATGACTGCGGTGTGATGGATTGAGGCGGACATCAGGGGTGTCGATCCGGGTCCGTCACGGTTCGGTCAGCATGAAGGTCACGTCGGCCTCACTGACCACCTCGTCATTGACCCGGCAGACACCGCGGGCTTTGCCGATTTTCCCGCGCACTTTATACATTTCGACCTCAATGATCAGGACGTCACCGGGGAGGACCGGCTTACGCCATTTGACTTTTTCGGCGGCCATGAAGTAGGCAATTTTGTTGCTTTCCTTTGCCTGCCGGATGAGGAGGACACCGGCCACCTGCGCGATGGCCTCCAACTGGAGGACGCCGGGCATGACGGGGTGTCCCGGAAAGTGGCCCATGAAGAACGGCTCTCCCATGGTGATGCACTTGACCCCGGTGATCTTGTTTCCATGGATCCGGGTGATCCGGTCCACCATCAGAAACGGGGGGCGATGAGGCAAGACCTTCATTACCTGCATGATGTCCAGCGAATCGAACTCACTCTCGGCGGAGTGAGGGGGCAGGGGAGACGATTCACTGCGGGACGCGGGGGAGGTGGCTTTGGTCCCGGTTTCGGTGGGAGCAATCGAAGCCGACGGAACGGGTGGCGGCGCGAAAGTTTGAGCCGCCAGAGCGGGTTTCTTAATCTGTGCGACAATCATTCGAGCGAACTCGGTGTTCGCCTGATGGCTGGGTTTGGTGGCGATGACATGGGCCAGGATAGGGCGGCCGATGAGCGCAAGGTCGCCGACGATGTCGAGCATCTTGTGACGGACGAATTCCTCGGCGTAGCGCAAGGGTTCGTTGGTGAGGACAGCATCCTCTCGGATGACGATTGCGTTGTCGAGGCTTCCCCCCTTGATGAGGCCGTTCTTGATCAGGTACTCGATCTCCTCGAAAAAGCAGAACGTGCGGGCGTGCGACAATTCTTTCTCCCATGAATCCGGCGTGAGCACCATCGAGTAATGCTGGGTGAATCGGCCCTTTTGGTCTGCGCTGGTGCAGGTCAACTTGAAGCAATCGGAGGGAAACGCGGCGATGTGGCTGTCACCGATCGTCAATTCGATGGGTTCGGTAAGGCGATAGGGCTCGAGGGCATCGGCTTGCGAAACAACGCCCGCTTCGGAGATGAGGCGCGCGAAATCGCGGGAGCTGCCATCGGCAATGGGGGGTTCATTCGCATCGAGTTCGACGATGGCGTTATGGACGCCGGCGCCGGCGAGCGCCGCGAGAATATGTTCGACCGTGTGAATCTTGATGCTGCCCCGACCGAGGGTGGTGGAGCGCTGGGTATCGACAACAAACTCGGCCCGAGCCTCAATTTCGGGGTGCCCATCGAGATCGGACCGTCGGAAACGGAGGCCGGAATTGGCTACGGCGGGCAGCAGGTTCATCTGCACCCGTGTGCCGGAATGGAGGCCGAGACCGGCGAATGACACCGGCTGGCGCAGAGTTTGTTGCGACGGCATGTTAGGCACTTGTAGCGGACGGCAGAGAGCCAAGGCAAGGCTGACTTCGCCGGCTGGAAAGGACCGTCCGGTGAATTGGTCAAACCTGACACTTGCCAAAGTCCTTTGCGTCCCTAGTCTTTCCGCTCCTTTTGCAGGACATGTTTTTTATCGCCCACAATCTATTCTTTGCCCAAGCGGCCGCCCCCGCGAGTGGCACCAGTGGCCAGGCTCAACCGTCGATGTTGATGACCTTCGCCCCGATGATACTTCTGTTCGTCATGATGTATTTCATGCTGATCCGGCCCCAGCAGCAAAAGTCCAAATTGCAGGGCGAAATGTTGAAAACGCTGAAGCGAGGAGACCGGGTTCTGACGTCCAGCGGCATCCTCGCGACCATTGTATCGGTCGGTGAAAAAAGCATTACGATCCGTTCTTCGGACACCAAGTTAGAAGTGCAAAAGAGCGCCGTTACGGAAGTCCTCGAACGCAGCTCCGAAGCCTGATCCCCCCATTCTCCATGAACCGCAGTCATCTCTGGAAATTCCTATTCATCCTTCTCGTGCTCGCACTCTCGTTGAACGAGATGCTGCCGCTGGGCCCGCGAAATCTCACGGATCAATTCAACGAAACCGCCCTGCTGAACCGGGACGCCACCCTGGACGGGATCGTCAAGAATGCCCGCGCACTGGACGCGAAGACTCCGGACCGCGGTTACTTGAACCTGCTCGAAGCGATCGGCACCAACGACGCGACGCGCTATTTTCCAACCAACTACATTGTGCGCGCCGGGGCGCGGAACCCAAACATCGCCCTGCTTGCCCGGGTGCAGCGCGAGGCGGCGGGACAGGTGAAGCTTGGGCTTGATCTGCAGGGAGGCCTTCAATTCCTGATGAAAATGGATTCGGCGCGGGTCGAAACGAATGGACCGGTGAGTTCGATGCAACGCCAGTTCATGCTTGAGCAGGCGGTCGAGGTGCTGCGTCGCCGTGTCGATCGGTTCGGAGTCGCCGAACCCGTTCTCCAACCGGTCGGCGACGACCGCATTCTCATTCAATTATCCGGTCTGAATGAAAGTCAGACCGATGAAGCTCGGGCGACCATTGCGAAGGCGGCATTTTTGGAGTTTCGCATGGTGGACCCGAACCAAGCCGAGCATCTGCCGCCAACGGGCGTCGTGCCTCCGGGCTATGAAATGAAGTTCATGCGGCGGGTCGACCCCGAGACCGAGCAGGAGCGTCCCGTTCCGGTCATCGTCAAGAAAACCGCGGAACGGGGATTTACCGGGAGCTATATCAGTCACGCGATGAGCACGCTGAATCCGATGACGGGTGCCCCGGAAATTAATTTCAGTCTGACCTCGGATGGAGCGCGAATTTTTGGGGAGATTACAACGGAAAATGTTGGCAAATCTTTCGCCACGATTCTGGATGGCGAGGTCGTGTCGGTGGCCACCATCCGGGAACCCATCCGGGATGGCAGCTGCCGGATCAGCGGCAGTTTCACGGAAAAGGAGGCGCGCGAACTGGCCAGCGCCCTGGAGAACCCTCTCAAGGCACCGTTGCAACCGATTTCCTCGGGTGTGGTGGGTCCGTCTTTGGGTGCCGACAACATCCGGAGCGGCGTCCGCGCGTCGATTATAGGCACGCTGGGCGTGGCCCTCTTCATGCTGGTTTACTATCTGGTTGCCGGTGCCGTGGCAGACATTGCCCTGCTGCTGAACATCGTCATTTTGTTGGGCGTCATGTGTTCGATTGATGTCACGCTGACCCTTCCGGGCATAGCGGGCATCGTACTCACCATCGGTATGGCGGTGGATGCCAACGTGCTGATTTATGAGCGTATGCGGGAGGAATATGCGGCTGGCAAGTCTGTCCGAGGCGCTGTCGCCGCAGGGTACAACAAGGCATTTGGGACAATTCTGGATTCCAATCTGACCACGATGATTTCGTCCGTCCTACTCATTATTTTCGGGACTGGCACGGTTAAGGGATTCGGGACAACGCTGACCATTGGATTGTTGGTCAGCATGTTTACGTCGCTGTTCGTCACGCGACTGATCTTTGATTTCCTGCTCGCGAAGGGTTGGCTGAAGTCGCTGTCGATGTTGCAACTGGTGCGCCCGGGGAAGATCGATTTCATGCGATTTGCCAAGCCCGCGTTCCTGCTTTCCTGGCTCCTCATTATCATTGGATGTGCCTACGGTGCCTACCGCGGCAGAGACATGTTGAGCATTGACTTCGCGGGAGGTGACAGTTTGACGCTGGCGTACAAGAACAAGGTGGAGATTGAGAACCTTCGAGCGTCCATCACCGCGTTGAAATTGGGCGAACCCCGGATTGAATATCAGAAAGAGAACGAGCGATCGTCGGTTCGAATCGTGGTCAAAGAGGTCGGGGCGGGGGAGGAAGGCAGTGCGGGTAAGATCAAGCAGGCTTTGACGTCTCAATTCCCGGAAGCGGGTTTCACTCAGATTGATTCGGAGCACTTCGGACCCACTGTGGGTGGAGAAATCATGCGCTCGGCGGTGGTAGCGATCCTCCTGTCCTTGTTCGGTATCCTCGTGTATGTCGCATTCCGCTACGAATTCAGCTTCGCCGTGGGTGCCGTCGTTGCGGTGATTCACGACGTCCTGATGACAATTGGTCTGTACTGCCTCACCGGCTTGTGGAGTGAGGGCCGTCAATTCAATGCAACCTTTGTCGCCGCCGTGCTGACCATCATCGGCTTCTCGATCAATGACACGATCGTGATTTTTGATCGGATCCGGGAGGATTTGAAGCTGGGTATGCGGGGTTCGTTCAGTGAGATTCTGAATCAGGCGCTGAATCAAACGCTCAGTCGGACGGTGATTACCTCGGGCACGGTCTTCATCGCCACCATGTCCCTCTATCTGTTTGGGGGTGGGGCAATCAATGATTTTGCGTTCACGTTCTTGGCCGGTATTGTGACCGGAACTTATTCGTCCATTTACATTGCCAGTGCTCTCGTTCTGTGGTGGCACAAGGGGCAGCGGCCGAATCTGGGTGGGAATGCGGTGCCGATCTCCGGGCCGAAGGTTATGGAACCGGCCGGTCAGCAGGGTTAGGACGCGGCTGCACCCAAATCCGGCTCCCTCTGTTCCCGGGCCGCGGGCGCTGACCGGGAAACTTGAATTTATTGGTGCCAACCTCGGCTCAAATACATCTCACCCACTGGCTGCTCTTCGTCGGCTTTGTCCTGGTGGCATTGGGGCTTGATCTGGGACTTTTCCACCGGAAAAGCCATACCGTCCGATTTCGAGAGGCCGTGGCCTGGACGGTCCTCTGGGTGACCTTGGCGCTGACCTTTGGCCTTTATGGCGGGCCTCGCTGGATTGCCGGCTGGACGAAAGGGGATACGGTCGCATTTCTCACGGGCTATATCGTCGAGCTTTCGCTTTCGATGGATAACGTGTTCGTAATTGCGATGATCTTTCAGTATTTCAAGGTTCCTGCGCAATGGCAGCACCGCGTTCTCTTTTGGGGTATTCTGGGAGCATTGGGGATGCGCGGGGTGATGATCCTCGCAGGATCTGCGATGGTCGAACGGTTCCACTTTCTGCTCTATCTGATGGGGGCGCTGCTGCTTCTCACCGGGTTGAGGATGCTCAAGAGTGACGACGCCGGAGAGCAAGTGGATCCCCAGCGGAATCCGCTCGTCCGGCTGCTCAAGCGATTCCTTCCCATCAGCCAGGCGTTTGACGGGGAGCGCTTCACAACCCGGGTGGGCGGAGTGTGGATGTTAACGCCACTGGCCCTGGTTTTGGCCGTTGTGGAAACGACCGATGTGCTCTTCGCCCTGGATTCGATCCCGGCAATTTTTGGCGTTACGACGCGCCCCTTTCTGATCTTCACCTCCAACGTATTCGCAATCCTGGGATTGCGTTCCCTCTATTTCGTGCTCGCTTCTGCCATGGGCTATTTCCGTTATTTGAAGGTTGGGCTGGCAATTGTCCTGATTTTCATCGGATTCAAGATGCTCGCCGAATATTGGTTGAAGGCGTGGCTGGGAGATTACCTGACGAATGTCTCGCTGGCGTTCGTGGTCGGCGTGGTGCTTGTTTCGATGGCGGCATCAGTTTGGGTATCGCGGCGCGAGATGGGCGCCTCGAACGGAATACAATGATCGCTGCCCTCGCATGACGAAGGAGTCACCTTTGTCGGAGAAACTCCGATTGCTCGTCGCCGAAGAGGGCGAGGGTTCCCTGACGTTGAATCGACTGCTTGAGCGCACGGGCGCTGGCGGGTACGACCTCCTCGTTATTCTACTGGCGCTTCCGTTCACGACCCCCGTTCCCTTGCCGGGATTGAGCACCCTGCTCGGGGCCGTGATCTTGTTTCTCGCCGGACGCGCGGTGTTGGGGCTACCGCTCTGGCTGCCACTATTTCTGGGAGGGAAGACAATCCCGGCGGACCGGCAACAACGGATTCTTGGCACCAGCCTGCAATTGTTGAAGCTGTTGGAGAAATTGGCGAAACCGCGGTATTGCTCCTGGGTACGGTCGCGGGGCAGTATTCTGGTCCACCATTTGATCATTGCTCTCTTGGCATCCCTTCTGTTGCTACCGCTGCCAATCCCCTTCAGTAACACGCTGCCCGCTTACGGAATCATCTTGATCACCGCCAGCATGTTGGAGAGCGACGGCATCTTGATCTGGCTCGGCGATCTCGTTGCGCTGTTCGCCATTTTTTACGTTGGAGTCATCCTGGTCGGAGGGGTCGAGTTTACCGGCCAGATCTGGACCGCGCTCCATGGATTGCGGCCACGATAAACCCTTCGAGATGAAGTATCGTTGGTCTGTCGCATCACCCAATCCGTTGCTCACCCCACCGCTGGAGCGTGATCGGGCGGACTCGCGATTGCTGGCGATCTGCCTGGAAAATCGGGGACAAACGGATGCCGGCGCGATGGAACGATTTCTCGAACCTCGGCTTCGACAGCTCGAAGATCCTTTTCTGCTTCCGGACATGGATCGTGCAGTGGATCGCTTGTTTCAGGCGCGCGCACGCGGGGAACACGTGGTCATTTTCGGGGACTACGACGTGGACGGCGTCTCGTCGACCGCATTAATACACGAAGCGCTGACCGCGCTGGGCTGGAAGGCCCGCTGTTACCTTCCGCACCGGTTTGACGAAGGCTACGGACTCAGCATTCCGGCCGCGGAGAAATGCCTGCGCGAGAACTCCGCCACCCTCGTGCTCGCCGTGGACTGCGGATCCACCGCGGTCGAGTGCGTCCGGTGGCTTCGCGATGCGGGAACCGAGGTGATTGTCCTCGACCACCACCAGATTTCGGACCCGCCCCCAGACGTCGTCGCATTGGTGAATCCGCAAAGGGGCTCGGCGATAGATTTCCGGGAATTGTGCTCGGTCGGACTGACCTTTAAACTGGCTCACGCTCTGGTCAAACAGGGGCGGGAGAGGGGTATCCCGGGATTCGACACGTATGATATCCGCCCCCTCCTCGATCTCGTCGCCTTGGGAACCGTGGCCGATCTCGTTCCGCTCGTGCGCGAAAACCGTATTCTGGTCCAATCCGGGCTGGAACGCCTCTCCGAAACCCAGCGGCCCGGTTTGCTCGCTCTCATGGAGGTGGCAGGGACCCGGAAATGTCCCGGCACCTATGAGATTGGCTTTCAGCTCGGACCCCGGTTGAACGCCGCCGGCCGCCTGGAATCGGCGATGGAAGCCCTGGGTCTATTGCAGACGCACGATACGGAATCGGCCCGTCGAATTGCTCAGATTTTGGATTCCCGGAATCGCGAGCGTCAACAAATCGAAAAGAGCATGGCGGACGAAGCCATCGGAACGGTCCGCTCACGTTTCGACTCGACCCGCGATTTCGCCTTGGTGGAGGGACGTCTCCTGTGGCACATCGGCGTGGTTGGCATCGTGGCATCACGCGTCGTGCGGGAGTTTCACCGGCCGACCCTGATCGTCGGCGGGGAAGGGGATGAATGGAGAGGATCGGGGCGGAGCATCCCCGGATTTGATCTCGCCGCCGCCCTGCGGGAGTGCAGTGACCTACTCATCCGATATGGCGGACATTCGATGGCTGCGGGGATCACGATCCGACCCGAAAATCTTGACCCGCTTCGCGATCGTCTGAATCGAATGGCCCGTCAGCAACTGACGGACGATCAATTACGCCCGGAACTTAGGCTCGATGCGGAAGTTCAATTGGGCGAGCTTTCTTTGGAAGCCATGGAGGAACTGGAGCGATTGGCGCCGCACGGACAGGGGAACCCGGAAGTTCAGGTAGCCATTTCCGGTGTGCGCGTTATCGGGTCACCCCGTCGCATGGGTCGCGAGAAGCAACACGCTCGGCTGAGGTTAACCGACGGGAGGCATACGATGGACTGTCTTTGGTGGAACGCTCGTCTTGAATCGTTGCCGACAGGTAGTTTTGACATTGCCGTCGCACCTTCCATCAACGAATTCAACGGAAAGCGCACGGCGGAACTCAAGTGGCTTGACTGGCGGCCCACGCGATGACGGCGGGGGCACCGCCCCGGACCCACCACGGATAAACGCCGATGAACGCGGATACGATGCTGGCCTGTTCAGTTGGACTGTAAGCCTCCCATGCCGGTCGAGGGCCCGTGCCAGGGCCTCCCAATCTGCGTGGATCGGTGTCCATCTGCGGTTCAACTCTTTTTTCATTAAGAGGGAGAAAGACGGACATGAGTGCGCTTTGTGTTCGAGGAACGGTGAAAAGCCGCCTTGCAGAATTACTACGTCTGCGTATTTTCGGCGTTGTATTGGACGTTTGTGCTATGAATGCCTCTTTTCAACTTCCTCGACGTCGATTCCTTCGCGGGTTGGGCACGGCAATGGCCCTGCCGTTTCTTGAATCGGCGGATCCGCTTCGTGCGGCTGGGGCTGCCGGCGGAGCTGTTCCATTGCCGCGTCGCATGGCCTTTGTTTACGTCCCCAACGGCATCAACATGGGGTGTTGGACTCCGGAGTCTGCGGAGGACACCTTGCGACTCGGGCCAACCCTGGAGCCGCTGAAGGCGCTGACGAGCGATTTTTCCCTTTTGAGCGGCCTTACCCACGACAAGGCCCGTGCGAATGGCGATGGAGCCGGGGATCATGCCCGGGCATCCGCGACCTATCTTACGGGGATGCAGGCTCGCAAGACCCAGGGAGCCGATATCCGGGTGGGGCAGTCCATTGACCAGCTTGTGGCCAGTAAGTTCCGGCGCACCACGAGGTTTGCCTCGCTGGAACTCGGCTGCGACCGCAGCCAGTTATCCGGCAATTGTGATTCCGGGTATAGCTGCGCCTACTCCTACAATATCGCGTGGAAATCGGAGGCGACGCCGATGCCGCCCGAGGTGGATCCGCGCCTCGCTTTCGAACGGCTTTTCTCCACCGGTGATCCCAATGAGTCGGCCGAAAGTCGTGCGCGCCGCGAGCGCTACCAGAAAAGTATCCTCGATTTCGTCCTCGAAGACGCTCGATCGCTGCAGTCGAAACTGGGCAGGAACGATCAGCGCAAGCTCGAGGAGTACCTATCCGCGGTTCGCGATCTGGAGCAACGGATTGCAATGGCCGAAAAGGCGACGCTCGCACTCCCGAATCGAGAAAAGCCCGCGGGGATTCCGCCGGACTACGCGGAGCACATTCGATTGATGTTTGATCTGATGCATTTGTCGTTTCAGACCGACACCACGCGCGTGGCAACTTTCATCATGGCCCATGACGGCAGCAACCGGCCCTACCCGCAGATTGGAGTTGGCGAAGGGCACCACGATCTTTCCCATCACGGGAACAGTCCGGAAAAGAAGGGAAAAATTGCTAAGATTGATCGCTTCCACATGGAGCAGTTTGCCTACTTCCTGGATCGACTTAAGAACACGCCGGAAGGAGCGGGTTCTCTGCTGGATCAATCCATGATTGTTTATGGGAGTGGCCTGGAGGACGGCAACAGCCACGCGCATCACAACTTGCCCGTGATTCTGGCCGGTCGCGGCGGCGGAACGATTGCCCAGGGTCGGCACATTCGGTACGCCAAGGATACACCGATGGCGAACCTGTTCCTGTCTCTTGCCGAACGAATGGGGGTCGAGGCTGAGCGGTTTGGCGACAGCAATGGGAAGTTGGGACAGCTGACGGTTTAATTATTTTGAAAATCCGCCGGATAGCCCATTCTCTTGGGCATGGCTGCTCCCACCGATACACGAATTCCAGTCACTGTCCTCACCGGTTTCCTCGGTGCGGGCAAAACCACTCTTCTTAATCACCTTTTGACCCGCAATCACGGTAAACGCATTGCTGTGATCGAGAATGAATTCGGAGAGATCGGCATCGACAACGAGCTGGTCATCAATGCGGAAGAGGAGATCTTCGAAATGAACAACGGCTGCCTTTGTTGCACCGTTCGGGGAGATCTGATTCGAATCCTGGGCCAACTGATGAAACGTCGGGACCGCTTCGACTACATTCTCGTCGAAACAACGGGATTGGCCGATCCAGGGCCGGTCGCGCAGACTTTTTTCAGCGACGATGAGATCAAGGCGAACTTCCGTCTCGACGGAATTGTGACGGTGGTGGATTCGAAACACGTCTGGCAGCACCTTGACGATAGCAAGGAGTGCCAGGAACAGATCGCCTTCGCAGACCGTGTCTTGCTGAACAAAACCGACCTCGTGACCTCCGGGCAGCTCGATCAACTGCAACATAAGATTCGCTCGATGAACACCATGACCGAGATGTATCGGACGCAGAATTCCGAGTTGCCGATCGACCAAGTGCTGAACATCCACGCCTTCGACCTCGATCAACGGCTCCAATTTGATGAGCATTTCCTGGAGGGCGAACGTCCGTTTGAATGGGCCGGAACGTTTCACTTGGAGCCGGGGCTGCACACGATGACGTTTGAGCCGGGGCCCGACCCCGTCATGGGTCTCGTCTTACTCCCACTGGCACTGCCTGCGAACTCCGTCCCGGAAGCGGCTGTTACCCATGTCCATGAGGGCGGTGATCACGGACATTCGCACCATCCTAATCACGTTCACGAACATGGCCACGAACATGGCCACGGACCGGCACATCACGACGAGTGCGAACACGAAGTAGGAGGGCTGCATGAGGCGCTGCACGCGGCCGAGGATGCGGCGGAAAAACTCTTCACCTTTCCCGCTGCAACCGTTCGCTCGGGCGGTGAAATTTTGCCGGCCAGGAAGTTCTATAAGATTGTGTTTGGGCCGGACGGGACTCGGATTGGAGTTCGGATTGCGGCTCAGGGTTATTACGGGCTGTTTACGCAACATGGCCCCGACGAATTTGAAATGAAGTGGCGGTCGCCGTCCGGCGAGGCGATAGAGGCCAGTCACGTTCATGAGCACGGACATCAGCACCAACATGACAGCTCCGTCAGTAGCGTGGGTATTGAGGAGAAACGGGAACTGGATGCCCGCAAGTTGAATGATTGGTTGAGCGAATTATTGCAAACCAAGGGGGCGGATATCTTTCGTATGAAGGGTATTTTGAACATCAAAGGGCAAACCAATCGCTACGTTTTTCAAGGAGTTCACATGCTGTTCGAAGGCAAACCGGAACGTCCCTGGAAGGAGGGGGAAGAGCGCAAGAGCCAGCTCGTATTCATTGGTCGCAACTTGGACCGAGAGGCGTTGAATGCTGGCTTTCGCCGATGCCTCACCCCCTAGAGAGGTGTCCAAAGTTGGTTGCCCGATTTGTTTTGTGACGACTCCGTACCTTCGAGAGTACTTCCGTAGAGTCCCCATATGATCTCCACTCCGGTCCGGTCACCTGAATGGTCATTAACCCTCCCAGACCCGATCGAAGCATTGACGTGGTCCCCGGACGAGGCGCGGGTTGGTGCAGCGGGTGTGGATGGGCACCTCTGGATTCTTGATGTCGCGGAAGGGCGGGTCCTTCACGAATTACGTCCGCACTCCGGTGGCGCTTTTCGCATCGCCTGGCACCCACGGGACGCTCTCGTTGCCAGTAGTGGACAGGATGGCCGAGTACAGCTCTGGGATCCGAACACCGGCGGAAATATCACGAGCTTCCCAGTGGGTGGGAAATGGGTGGAGCATCTTGAATGGTCGCCCGACGGCACATGGCTCGCCGCCGGGGCGGGCCGGACCCTGACGCTGTGGAATGCGCAAGCCGGAGTCGCGCTCGAACTGAAGGAGCATCCAGCAACGGTTAGCGGAATCTGCTGGAGTGCGGACGGCCACCGCGTGGCGACGGCCAGTTATGGCGGCATCCGGATCTGGGAACCGGTGCATGGAAAACTGGCCGACACTCTTTCGTGCCAAACAAGTTTAATCTCCTTCGCGTGGTCTCCCGACGGCCGATGGATGGTCGCAGGAACACAGGACCTGTCGGTCAACATTTGGGAGCAGCCGTTCCGTCCGGGCGAAGAACTCGCCATGAAGGGATTCGCCAATAAGGTGCGACAATTGGCCTGGCATAGATCCGGGCAATACTTGGCAATGGGAGGGAGTGATGATATCACCGTATGGGATTGCAGCGGAGCAGGTCCTGCGGGGACGGAACCCACGTCGCTCCAGGGTCACTCCGATACGGTAACGACCCTCGACTATCAGCGCGCGGGAAACCTGCTGGCAAGTGGCGGCGCCGATGGCTTGGCGTTGCTTTGGAATTTCAAAAAATCGGTCTCTCCGTTGCGCGAATTCCAGCTGGGTAGTCCGCTGACACGGGTTCTTTGGGCACCGACGGGATTGGGTGCCCTGGCCGGCTGCGCGGACGGTACGCTACAACTCCTGCGCTCACCCGAGGGCTGACGAGACGTCCGCATTTCCCGGGCAATATATTGCAATTGAGTGAAGGCAGCAGGCGGGTGGCCCCGATGGACAAGGCACCCGTGGTTTGCGCCGGAATGAAGCCGAACGACTCGAGGTTCGACGTAAGGTGGGAATGGAGTTCGAGGTCTAGTGTCCCGCCGTGGTATCTCGCGGCGTACTGGCGATTGCCACAAGTTTGGCAAGCTGGGTTCGGTTCAAGGTGCCGAGATGCCGGAATCGGAAGTTGCCCTGGGCATCGATGACAAACGTAGTCGGAATCGCGGTGACACCGCCGAACTGATCCAACGTAGTGGAATCGGCGAGGAGCATCGGATAGTTGATGCCGCGGGCTGTCGCAAAGGGACGGACGACGGCGGCCCCGGATTCATCGGTTGACACCCCAAGAATCACGGCGGTGTTGGTTGGCGTCTCTCTTGAAAAGCGGATCAATTCGGGAATCTCTTGCCGACAGGGAGGACAGTAGGTCGCCCAGAAATTCAAGAGGACCACACGGCCCGAAAACTGATCCGCCCGGACCTCGTGGCCATCCAGATCGTGCAGGGTCCACGCCGGTGCCTGGCCGCTCGCCGGCAGCGTCATCCCACCGCCGCTACTGCGTTCTCGGAACGTCAACCAAGCCATTCCTGCCGCCAGCAGAAAGATCGCCACCAATCGGGGTTTCATAGTCATACGATGGCGGGAAACCCACCGCCGGCAACAGCATCGTTATTTTCCGAGTTTGGCAACTTCCGAAGCGGTGCTAGCGTCGGTTCATGCCGTTGTTGCAACAAATGACCGACTTGGCGCGTCGTGCGAAACTCGCATCGCGGCCGCTCGCCGGATTATCGACCGCTGAAAAAAACCAGGCCCTGCAAGCCATGGCCACTGCCCTCGAGGGCTGTTCGCCCGCGCTTCAGAAAGCCAATGAGCGGGACTTAGAGGTGGGACACCAGTTGGGCCTTAATGGCGCAATGCTGGAACGGCTGATGCTTGATCATAAACGGATTGTAGCGATGGCCAGGGGCGTTCGCGATGTGGCGGAATTGCCGGACCCCGTCGGACGTATCCTGGATGAGCGCACACGCCCGAACGGCCTTCGGCTGCAGAAAGTAGCCACCCCCATTGGAGTCGTCGTAATCATATACGAATCGCGACCCAATGTGACGGCCGATGCGGCGAGTCTTTGTTTCAAGTCGGGCAATGCGACTATTCTGCGCGGCGGCAAGGAAGCGATCCATTCCAATCAATTGATTGCTGCCACCATGGTGGCGGCGGGGCGCGAAGCCTTGGGCGAACGTTTTCCTGCGAGCGCTATTCAGGTTGTGCCCACTCCGGATCGCGAAGCGATTCCCGCCTTACTTTCCCTCACCCAGTACATCGATCTTTGTATGCCACGGGGGGGGGAAGGACTCATTCGGGCCGTCGCCGACTGCAGCAAAGTTCCGGTCATCAAACATTTCAAAGGCGTCTGCCACGTGTTCGTCGATCGAGATGCCGACCCGGCCATGGCGGCATCGATCGTCGTGAATGCGAAGGCCCAACGACCCTCCGTCTGTAATGCAGCGGAAACCCTTCTGATTGACCAGACCGTGGCTGCCCGCTGGTTGCCGGAGATCGCGACGCAGCTTGCGATGCGGAATGTCGAGTTGCGCTCGGATCCGACCGCGCTCGCGCTTCTAAGATCCAGAACCGGCCCCGTGCCCCTCATCCTCAGGCCCGCGACCGAACAGGATTTCTATACCGAGTACAACGACCTCATTCTCAACGTGCGGGTGGTGGCGGATGTGACGGCGGCGATTGATCATATCAATCAATACGGCTCCGGCCACTCCGACACCATTGTCACCGGAAATGAAGCCACGGCCCGGCGATTTCTCGGAGCGGTCGATTCGGCGGCGGTATACTGGAATGCTTCAACCCGATTTACCGATGGGGGAGAATATGGCATGGGCGCAGAAATTGGGATCAGTACGGATAAAATCGGTGCCCGGGGTCCGATGGGACTGGAGGAGCTTTGCAGTTATAAATGGCTCGGATTTGGCAACGGGCAAATTCGCACCTGACGGGTCTTGACATTGTTTGCTCTTAAAAATACCAACACACCATGCACTCTCCGGCCCGCCGCGGTTTTACCCTGATTGAGTTGCTCGTCGTCATCGCCATCATCGCCGTGCTCGCGGGAATGCTCCTGCCCGCCCTGGCACGAACCAAGGCGGGAGCCAACCGGATCAAGTGCGCCAGCAACCAGCACCAGATCGCCGTGGCTTACCAGATGTACTCCGACGACAGCAAGGATTCCTACCCGCTACACGATGACTGGGCGTCGGTGGGGGGGCGCATCAATGGCAATCCTGGACCCTGGCCCTGGCGCTTTGCCGATATCAAATCCGTCCCCGAAACCAACCGTCCGCTAAATAATTACGCCCCTGCCAGCGATGTTTTCCACTGCCCGGCAGACAAGGGCGATTCGTACTGGCCCCAGGCGAAGACCTGTTGGGACGGCTGGGGCAACAGCTACCTCAACATGTGGACGGTTGACTGGTACCGCGTCAAGCATGTCACCGGCGATTCGCGGGCCGACCCCTCCAAGGCCGAAGGACGATCCATCAAGTCCAGCGAGGTGGCTTTATCGGCTGCCAACAAGATCATCCAGGGCGACTGGCATTGGAACGGCTCGCGGGACGTGAACGACAAGAAGAGTGTCTGGCACAATTACAAGGGCCGCCGTTCCTACAACATGCAATTCGGGGATGGTCATGTGCAGAACTTCGTCTTTCCGAAGGAGTATGTCGGTTGGCAGGCCCGCAGTGACTGGAATCCCTCATTTACCTGGTGGTGAGCACGTGGTACGAAACCCCGGACTGGGTTGCCTAAACGGCTCAGAGTAATTCCCGCATTGCGGATCGCTTGCGATGCTGCTCGCGGGCCTCATGCGAGAGTTGGTTGAGCGTGACCGCGGCGATGAGCGTCGCTCCCTTGACCACCTCTGCGTAGTTGGGATCAATGCCCAGCGAGACAATTCCGCTATTGATCACACCGAGCAGCGCCACCGCCAGCATCACGCCCAGCACGTTGCCTTCGCCCCCAGTGAAGGCAACGCCGCCGAGAAGAACCGCGGTGATGGCGTCCAGTTCCAGCGCAATCCCGAAGGATGGACTGGCCGACCCGAAACGGCTGGCGGCCAGCGCGCCCGAGAGTCCGATAATACCGCCATTGATCAGGAACGATCCCAGGACCAGCCGGCGGACAGGAATACCGGCGGCCTCACACGCTTCCCGATTACCGCCAATGGCAAAGAGGTGTCGGCCGAGGGTCGTGTGGGTCAAAATAAAGTGCGCGAACGCTGCCAGTCCGAGCAGCGTACAGACGGGTAGGGGCAGGCCAACGAGACGCCATTGGCCGATCTCTCCGAATAGGGACGGCACCCCACGGACGGAATAACCTCCGGTCAGTAACAAGACCACGCCGCGCAAGATCGCCAAGCTGCCCAGCGTGATGATGATGGGTGATAGTTTCACCCGCCAGATCAGCGCGCCATTCAGAAGCCCAATGGCACTCCCAAGCAGAATGGCGCCGAGTATCGCGACAAACGGAGGCGACACCTTTGCCAGCATCGCAGCGCACACCGCCGTCAGGGCAAACAGCGAGCCGATGGACAGGTCGATGTTACCTCCGATCACCAGGTGTGTCGTGCCCAGGGCCGCGATCCCGATGAAGGCCATTTGCAGCGCGACGACAACGAGATTGTCGAAGGTCATATATTTCGGGCTGAGGACGGCGAGCACCAACAAGGCCAAGCCGAGAGCGAGCGCCAGGCCAAGATTGCGGCCGTTGTCCTTTAGCCACCGCCTCCAGAGAGGCACGATCGCGTTACCAGCCATAGCTATTCTCTCCCCTCCAAGGCGACGCCCGTCATCGCGGCCACGACCGTCGCCCGTGAGGTCTTTTCCGTGGGCACATTCAGGCAGACCTGACCGTGCCGCAACGCAACGATCCGCATCGACACCGCGAAGACGTCGTCCAGGTTATGACTGATGAGCACGACGGCAATTCCTTGTTGGGCAACGCGGCGGATAAGTTCGAGCGTGGCGTGCGTCTGTTTCACGCCCAGTGCGGCGGTGGGTTCGTCGAACATCACGAGGCGATGGGCGTTGACCATGGCGCGAGCGATGGCAACGGCCTGGCGTTGCCCGCCGGAGAGCCGACGGACCGGAGCGTTGAGATCCTCCAAGACGACACCGACTTCGCCGATGCGTCGCATTGCCTCGGTCCGCGCGCGCGGCTCGTCGAGAATTCGCAGGGGGCCGAGCTGCCAACGGACGGGTTCCTGGCCGAGCATGACGTTGGCGGCGGCGCCGAGGTTGTCGCACAACGAGAGATGCTGATAGACCGTTTCGACGCCGAACTTGCGCGCCTGACGGGCGGTAAGTCGTTGCGGACGTTCTTCTCCGAACCACAGATCGCCTTCATCGGGTTGGCAAATGCCGCTCAGGATTTTGACGAGCGTACTTTTGCCCGCTCCGTTGTCACCGACGAGTGCCACAATTTCGCCTGGGAAAAGATCGAGCGACACGCGATGCAGCGCCCGCACGCCGCCGAAGAACTTGCTGATGCCAACACAGCGCATGAGGGCGGCGCGAGCCGGCGCGGGAATCGAGATGGCTGCGTCAGATGCCATCGATTTCATCGGGACATTTCTCCCTTTCAGGTCCTGGGTGTTTTGAGCAGTTCATGGCTGTACCGCATCACCGTCGGATCGTCGTAGTACTTTTGGACATTGGGGGCAAGGGGATCGCGTGTCATGGAACGAATCTCCTCAACATTTTCCTTGGTGACCAAGCGCCCGACTTGCGTGCGCGTCGGAGCAACATTCTGGCCGCGCAGACATCGGATCATGTCGCGCATCCATGCGGTGGCGCTGAATGGGAACAGATAACTCCAGGTGGCTTGATAGATGCCTCCCTCGGCCACTTTATCCATCACCAGCCGGGTGCCATCACAACTCGCGACCAAAAATTGGTTCGGGTCACGCCGGCCCGCTTCCGTCGCCGCGGTGAAGCACCCGAACCCGGGATCGTCCGCGTGCGCCAGAAGGACCCGGATACCCGGGTGTGCCTGCAACAGATTGGCGGCACCTGTCGCGCCCAACTCGATCGAGTGACCATGCACTTCACCGACGATTTTCGCCCCCGGCGCATGCTCGCGGAGACCATCCTTCATGCCCTGGGTACGGATTGCCAGCCACGGGTCGCTCGAGTTCCCGAGTATGCCGACTTCCGTCCGACCGCCGTACTTCTCGTTGATCCATTGAGCGGCAAACTTCCCAATTTGAGCACCGGAAAACGGTTGGTCGAGCACCACGTTCTGGGTCGCCCCGGTGATCGGGGATGCACCGTGGTTGAACATGAAAATACCCTTCGCACGGGCATTCGCGACAAGCCGCTCCAATCCTTCCGAAGGCAAGGCTATAAAGAAGATTCCATCATAGTTTTGCGCCATGAATGCCTCAATGTCCGAAAGCTGCTTGACCGCGTCACCGGCGCCGTCCACGACTACAACTTCGAGCTGATTTTCCGGTCGGTGCGCCTCGCGCTTCATGTCCTCGTATAGTTCATTCAGGATCTCAACCTTGTGCGGACTGGAGATGGCAACGCGCTTGCTCTTGAGCGGACCGATCCCTGGGGAGGTTTGGGACGTCGGGTCGGCCTCGCGTGAACAACCCGTCAGTTCGGTCAGGACCACGCTACTGGCGGCCAATCCTGCGAATTTGACGAACTCACGTCGATTCGTGCTCGGGTTACTTCTGGATAAACAGCTCATTTGCGAGATTGTCATTTTTGAGTGGTGCCAGCATTCGAAATGAAGCGGTGCCCTGCGCGTCCATTGGTAACCCGGCTCAGGACGATCTCGTCGCCCACTATCGGAGCGATCACCCGGCCGATACCGCCTAGCTTCGAATAACTGCTCGCCAGCAAGTCTGGGTCCAACGTCGCTTCATCGCTCGCGGCAGCATTTAACCACAGATGATGGTGCATCGGCACAACGGTTCCAACGCCCCAATGCCAGGCCAACAGAGCAGCTTCGTGGGCATTCATGTTTCCCCCAACTCCATTCATCGAGAGGAAGGCACTATCAAAATCGAGGTTCCTGAGATTTCGAAGGCTCGTGTCATACTCGGTGTCCCCCGAGAAAAAGATCTTCATCCCGTCAATCTCGAGAGTGAGGCAAACGCCATCGTAAACCTCCCAACCCTCCACGCCCGCGTTATGTCGGGCGGCGACGGCTGTGATAGTGATGTCCTTAATCGTGAGGGTTTGCCCGGCCTTGAGCGTCGTGATTTGACGGCGTGGCACGCCCCAACTGACGGCCCGAGCCAGTGCGCTCGGCGGCATCAGTAGAAGCGCAGTCGGGTTGTTCCGGGCGATGATGGGAATCGAACCAGGATCCAAATGATCCTCATGCCAATGGGTGCAAATCAGCACGTCCGGGCACGCTTGATCTGCCGTGAGCGGAGGGGGAAAGGCACGCTGCTGGCCGAAAATGTCGTTCACGACATCGGACAGGTAAGGATCCACAAAAAGTTGAGTGCCCTGCGACGTCTTGAAGATAAAGCCGGCGCCGCCCAGCCACCACGCGACCACCTGACCCACCGGCACGCTGCGCTGGCGGACGCGCTCCTGTAATCCTTCCGGCGGCGACACGAGCGAGAGAGTATTGCTTGAGGGCATTCTTAAACGTTTGAGACCCGCAGGTTGATGTCCCGGCGTGCCAGCACTTCCGGCCTCAGTTTCACGCCCAATCCCGGGCCAAAAGTGAGCCATGCCTGCCCCTCCCTGATCGGCACCGCGCGATCCACCAAATCGCGGTAGTACCCGTCGCAAAAACCGCGCACAACCTCCATAATCATGGCGTTGGGCTGGGCGGCACAGAGGTGCAACGACGCAAATACGTTGACCGGCCCCGTGCAGTCGTGAGGAGCGAATGCAAGGTGGTGTGCATCCGCCAGGGTGGCGATTTTGATGGCTTCCGTAAGTCCACCCGTCCAGATCAAGTCGATCATGACGATATGTGCGGCCTGACGTTCGAGAACCTCGCGGAAGGCGTACTTCGTGAACAAACGCTCACTGACGCACTGGGGCACGCGCGTTTCCTCGACCAAACGCCGCAGATCTACAACGCTGTCCGGTTGAATAATGTCTTCCATCCAAATGACGTCATAGGGTTCAAGGGCTCGGGCGAGTCGGATCGCGCAATTCACATCCCAGCGTGAATGACCTTCGATGGCGATCTCGATCCGGTCGCCCACGGCTTTGCGGATTTCCTGCACGGTCCAGAGGCCTCGCTTGAGGTCCGCCGGGGAAAGGATATGCCCGACGGGCCCCATCGCCGACCACCCCGCGGGCCCGGTGGACGCGGCCGCCTTGATTTGCGGCGCAAACCGGTCCCAGGGCCACACCTTCATCTGGGTGTACCCTTCGGCAAGGAGCGATTGGGCGAGCTCACCGGGGCTCTCCAGGAATCCATCCTGGTCGCGATACTTGGGCGTGTTGACGCAGGTGTTATAGACGGGGATTGACTCGCGATATTGCCCACCGATGAGATTATATATGGGCTGGCCGGTCGACTGCCCGAGGAGGTCCCAGAGTGCGATGTCGAGGGCGGACACCGCACGCATTTCGGCCCCCGCGTAACCGAAAAAATTCGCGGAGCAAAACAGGTTTTGCCAATGCCGCTCGCGGTCATACACGGATTTCCCCAAGAGCAGCGGCGCCGCAAAATCATGAATCACGGCGTCGACCGCGCCCGGAATGTAGTAGGTCTCCCCCAGCCCGATCAGACCCTCGGTGGTGTGGACCTGGACCCAAAGTCCGTTGGGATGATCCGGCAATCGGATCGTTTCGATTTTTGAAATGCGCATAGACTCTCACGTGACAGGCGCGAGCGAAAAACGCCTTCTTCCCAACACGGCGTTCGCCGCCGCGACGATGCTGGGGGTGTCCATCTTGTAACGCTGAGCCAGGTGAGGAAGCGAACCGCACTCGCAGAACTCATCCGGGATGCCGATCCTCTTCATGCGGAGCGGCAGTCCCGCGTCGACGGCCGCGTCGGCGACGGCGCTGGCCAACCCGCCGGTCGTGGCGTGATTCTCAGCGACGACAACGTTGGGTACCTTTTCGAGGAGCGACAGGACCGTTTCGCGGTCGAACGGTTTCAGGGTACTCACATGCAGCACGGCGGCGCTCACCCCTTGGCTGGCAAGTTCAATCGCTGCTTCCAGGGTTCGTTGCGTCATCAGGCCGGTGCTCAGCAACACGATTTCCGTTCCGTCGCGCAGGAGACGTGCTTTGCCGATCTTGAAACGATAGGTGGCGGGATCGAGCACCACGGGCACGCGAGCGCGCAGCAGGCGCATATAGACCGGTCCGTCGAATTCGGCGATGGCGGCGGTGGCTTGGGCAATCTCGGTTGCATCGCATGGATCGATCACCGTCAGGTTGGGGATTGCCCGCATCAGGGCGAGGTCTTCAATTCCCTGATGTGTGCCGCCGTACCCGGTGGTCAGGCCGGGCAAGCCCGCGATAATCTTGACGTTCGTTCGACTTAAGGCGCACCCGATGGCGATGAAATCGTAAGCCCGGCGGGTGGCAAAGACGCAGTAGGTTGTGCAGAACGGAATGAATCCGGTCCGCGCGAGGCCCGCGGCGATGCCAATCAGGTTCTGTTCCGCCATGCCCACGTTAAAAAAGCGCTCCGGAAACACCTCGGCAAACGGCAGGATGTCCGTGTACTTTCCCAGGTCAGCGGTCAGGCCGAGAATCTTCTCGTTTCGCTCGCCGGCAGCCACGAGCGCATGGCCAAAGGGTGCTGAGACCACGGGATAGCCCTCGACGAGTTCGGACACTCCCATCGCGGTCGTTTGTCCACGCTTATTCATGTTGAGCCTCCAGTTCGCGCTGGGCGACATTCCAATCGATGTGAGTCAAATTGAGGAAATGCGCCTTTTCACAACGCTCGATGCAGGGCACGCCCTTGCCGGGCACGGTTCGTGCAACGATGGCATTCGGTTGGCCCGTTGCTGAGCGTGCCGCGTGGAGCGCCCCGACGATTTGGGTGATGTCATTGCCATCAATTTCGTTTGTCCTCCAGCCGAAGGCTCTCCATTTTTCCGCGATGGGTTCCATGTTCAAGACCATCGGGCCGTCGGCCTGGATTCCGTTGCAATCGATAATGGCGACGAGGTGATCGAGTTTGAAATGCGCCGCAGCCATCGCGGCCTCCCAGGTCGAGCCTTCCTGGAGTTCGCCGTCCGACAGTTCGACGAAGACGCGGCTGATTTTTTTTGCCAAGCGCAAGCCCAACGCCATTCCGACGCCCTGTCCAAGCCCGTGACCAAGCGAGCCGCCGGTCATTTCGACACCCGGTGTGGCGTCGAGCGTGCTCATTTCCAAGCGACTCCCATCGGCGCCGTATTGGGTCAGTTCGTCCTCGGGCAACACGCCGATTTCAACCAAGGCGGCCCAGAGAGCGATTGAATAGTGTCCCGTCGAAAGGATAAAGCGGTCGCGATCCTCCCAGGCAGGATTATGCGGATCGTATTTCATCTCGTGAAAGTAGAGCGCGGCCATGATGTCCGCGACCCCAAGCCCTTGGCCGATGTAGCCCTGTCCCTTTCCAGCGGCCATTGTGAGCATGTGGCGTCGCAGCTTCTGAGCGATGCGCCGCAACTGAGGAATATCCAACGGCAACGTCGGGTGAGGTGGGTGGGTTTCTATCATGTTCAGTCCTTATCGAGACCGCCGGAGATGTTCATGCGTTCTGCCGTCACATAGTCGGGTGCCTCGGCGGCGAGCCAGACGACCGCCTCGGCAACTTCTTGGCACGTCGTGCGACGACCCATGGGAATGCGCGCGGTGCGCGCGGCCAGGAACGCATTCAGGTCCGTTTGTCCCTCGAGTACGGCGAGCGCGGCTTCGGTCTTGGCCTGCATGGGAGTGTCCATCATTCCGGGTGCGACACTGTTAACCTGAATATTCTTCCCCGCCAAGGCAACGGCCGACGAGCGCGTCAAGGAGTCGACCGCGGCTTTACTGGCGGCGTAGGCGGCATAATTCGGGAGCGCCATCCGCGAGGCGGGCGAGGTGATGTTGATGATCCGACCGCCTCCTTGCGGGATCATTTGACGCGCGGCCGCAGCAGTGGCCAGCGCGATGCCACGCACATTGACGAGCATTGATAGCTCCCAGGAGTGGGCGCTCATATCGATGAAGGCTTCGGCGGTCGCATAGGCGGCGCAGTTGATCAGCACGTCCAATCGTCCAAAATGACGCACCGCCTCGTCGACCATCCGCGCCGGCCCTTCCGCGGTCCCCACGTCCGCCAGGAGAAAGACGGAATCAGGACCCAACTGGCGGCATTCGGCGGCACACTGTTGACCCGCGTCGGGGTTTAAGTCCGCGACAAGAGTCCGCCAGTTCTTGGCTGCCAGTTGCAGGCAGATTTCGCGACCCAATCCCTGGGCGGCTCCGGTGACCAGGACCGTTTTTTGAATTAATGGCGTCTTCATTGGCAAGCAATCCATCCGAACAGATTCCACGTTTTATTCGCTGATTCCGACCTGGCCGCGTTTCTTCCAGGAAGCGGCAATCGCCTCCAGGGTTCGTCCCTTGGTCTCGGGAACCAAGCGCCAGCAGAACCAAAACGCGAACACACAGACCGCGGCGAACAACCAGAAAACACCGGCGGGCGACCCGTACTTGGCTTCAAAAAAACTGCACAACGGCGGAAAAATCTGGCTCCCGATGAAGAACGCCAGCCAGAGAGCCACGCCGGCGATGGCCATTGCCCGCCCACGGATTCGGGTTGGAAAAATCTCCGCCATGATCAACCAGGCAAGGGGTGCCAGACTGCTGACATAGGCACCCACACACAGGAACATCACGACGACGACCGGGTAACCCGACCAGCCAAAATGAAAGCAGAATCCCATAATGATGAGACCCACGGCCATCCCGGTCGTGCCGATCAACAGGAGAGGGCGCCGTCCAAGTCGGTCTACCAGCCAGAAGGCGACCGCGGTACAGAGGATATTCCAGACATTGAGCGGGATCGCCTGCCAGATCGCATCGGAAGCGGCTGAAAACCCGGCGCTCTTAAAAATGGTCGGCGCATAGACCAACAGGATGCTCACACCGGTCATCTGTTGGAGGATAGCCAGCATGACCGCCACCAGGAGGGCGATGCGCATGCCGGGTTGGAACAGTTCGGATATCCCCCCGGTCTCCTCGGCGATGGATGCCTTGATTTCCTTCAACGCCGCTTCGGACTGAGCCGAGCCTTCGCTCTTGGCGAGCAGCTTGAGCGCCTCCGGTTCCCGCCCCTTGGCCACAAGCCAGCGGGGGCTTTCCGGAAGCGCTGTTAACCCAGCCAGCCAAAAAACGACGGGAACCGCGGTCGAGGCAAACATCCAGCGCCAGCTTCCGCTGAATGACAGGGCGTATGAAACCACACTCGCGGCAAACAATCCCGTGACGATCGCCAGTTGATTCACCGAAACCAAGCGTCCTCGCAGTCGCGCCGGGGCCATCTCCGCGATGTACATGGGCGAAACGACTGAGGCCAGTCCGACTCCGATTCCGCCGACAATCCGAAATAAATTGAACTGGAGCATATCGCTCGGAAAGGCGGTGCCTATGGCCGAGACACCCAGCAGCAGCGCGGCGGTCACGAGAGTCTTCCTGCGGCCGATCGCGTCGCTGAGGCCAACGGCCACGAGAGGGCCGACGATGCAACCGATGGCGGCGCTGCTCACCGCGAATCCTTGCTGGTACGGGTCGAGGTTGAACGTTGATTTAAGAAAAATCAGCGCACCGGAAATGATGGCGATGTCGTAACCAAACAAGAATCCGCCAAGCGCCGCCACGATTGCGATCCGAAAAGCGTAGGCGGTCGCCACGCGTTGCGAGCGCGCCGAATCGTCGGGAGATACGAAACTACGCGGTGGGGAGGTCATGTCGCTCGGAAGAATCCAGGCTGGTTGGGACAACGTAAAGCCGGCGAAACATGCGTCGATTGGAAATCTGAATTTCCCGAATGGTTCGGAGACGCTCAGGCAAGAATTCTGTGTACCACGTGCCCCGATACGTCGGTCAGCCGAAAGTCGCGCCCCGCGTACCGGTAGGTCAGCATCTCGTGGTTGATTCCAAGCAGATGCAGGATCGTCGCGTGGAGGTCATGCACGTGTACCGGATTTTCCACCGCATCCCAGCCTAATTCGTCCGTTGCGCCGTGCGTCATGCCGCCGCGCACGCCACCACCGGCCAGCCACATGCTGAATCCGTAGGGATGATGATCGCGGCCGTCGGTACCTTGGGCCGCGGGTGTGCGACCAAATTCCCCCCCCCAAATCACCAGCGTATCCTTCAGCAGCCCACGCGATTTGAGGTCGTGCAGCAGGCCGGCAATCGGTAGATCCGTCGCGGCGGCATTCTTCGCGTGGCCCGCCTTGAGATCGCCGTGCTGGTCCCAGGGCTGAAATCCGCCAGTGGTATGGTAGAGCTGGACAAAACGCACCCCCCGTTCGATCAACCGCCGCGCCAACAGGCACTGTTTCCCGAAGATCGCGGTGTGGGTCTGATCGACGCCGTAAAGCTTTCGGGTCACTTCGGATTCGTTCGTCAAGTCGAAGGCCTCGGGTGCTTCCGATTGCATGCGATAGGCGAGCTCGAAGGAGTCGATGCGCGCGGCGAGGCGACCGTCGCCCGATCGTTGCTCGGCATGCAATTCATTGAGGCGTTTGAGTGCATCGAGTTCCTGCCGGTGTTGCGCGGAAGCGAGCGTCGGATGTTTTAAATTACGAATCGGGTTGTCCAGGTCGGAAACAAAAGTGCCCTGGTACGACGCGGGCAGAAAACTGGCCCCGTATTGGCGCGCTCCTTCGATGAGCGGTCCGGGTCCAATCGCGAGAAAACCTGGAAGGTTTTGATTTTCGGTACCCAGGCCGTAGGTCACCCAGGCCCCCATGCTCGGCCGCGATGAGACGCGTTCGCCGGTGTTCATCTGCAGGCAGCCGCCGGGATGATTGGTGTCATCTGCGACCATCGAGCGAATTACGCAAATATCGTCAATGCACCGGGCGGTTTGCGGAAATAACTCGCTGACTTCAATGCCGGACTGACCGTACTTCTGGAACTTCCAGGGCGACGCCAGCAGATTTCTCTGTTGCCCCAGGTAAAGCTTCGGGGAGGGCTTTCCGTGGTCGTGCGTTAGACGCGGTTTCGGATCAAACGTGTCGACCTGGGAAGGCCCGCCCGGCATGAACAGGAAGATGACGCGCTTCGCCGTCCCGGCAAAATGCGAGGGCCTCGGCGCGAGCGGATTTGTCGGAATTCCGATCCGCGGAGCGACTGCACCGGAGTCGGCGGCGGTGGCAGCGGCTTCGCCCAAGAGACTCGCGAGCGCGAGGTATCCAAAGCCACCGCCGGTTTGGCGCAGCATCTCGCGGCGGCTCAGCGGCGCGGAATAGAGAGAAATCGGATCTGGCTGATTCATGATGTTCCTTGGTGCCCAATAGGGGTGTGATCGGTGTCAGTCCACGTAAAAAAACTCGTTCGAACAAAGTAGCATTTGACAAAAACGCTCCAACGGATCCGCCGGACCCGCACCCGCGAGCAGCGATCTCCCAATGGCGTCTTCTTCGGCCGTCGGGAGGCGGCCAAATAAAAGGCGATAGACTCCGCGAATCTGCTCTGACGGTTGGGAAGATGCCGATTCGTGGGTCACACGTCGAGCCAGCAACCGCGCCTGGTCAATGGTAAATGGATCGTTCAACAAAAAGAGCGCCTGCGGTGCCACCGTGGAGACGTTTCTTTTTTCGACGATCGCGCTGCTGTCGGGACCGTCAAAGACCGAGGCGAATCCGGACTTGGTGCCCGTCCGGACGGACATCAAGTAAAGTGAGCGCCGCGGCAGCGCGACATCCTGGAAGCCAACGCCACCGCGGACCGTGTCTAATCGGCCGGCCATGACCAGCATACTGTCCCGAAACGATTCCGCGTCCAGACTGATTCGGTTCATGCGGCTCAGGAGCAAATTCTCCGGATCCGCGGCGAGCGTTTCGGACGAAGCGCCACTTTGCTGCTGATAAACTCTGGAGAGCATCATGAGTCGGTGCATTGCCTTGAGCGAACCACCGGACTCAAGGAAACGGAAAGCCAGATAGTCCAGCAGTTCAGGATGCGTGGGTCGCTCACCACGTCGGCCGAAGTTGGTTGAAGTGCGCACGATCCCCTGGCCGAAATGATGTTGCCAAATCCGATTCACCGCGACGCGGGCGGTCAGCGGATTGTTCGTGCTGGCAATCCAGTCTGCCAGGCGCAGGCGACCGCTGCCTTCCGTGATCGCCGCCTGATGGTCTCCCGCCAAGACTTTCGGGAAGCCGCGCGGCACGATGGCACCGGGGTTTGCCGGATTGCCCCGAAGATAGATCGGCGCGTCCTTAAACCCCTCGTGTTTGGTACTCGCGGGCCCCCCATCCTGTACCACGACCGCTTGCGGGATGTTGGTTGGGATTGACTGGTACAGCACCTCGAGTTGCGCGTGAATTTGGCGGATGCGTGGAGTGAATTTGGAGGCGGTCACACCCGCGCGCTCGCCGTCGGCGAGCCAGAATGGACCGCGAGGAGAACAGAGTTCATCGTACACGAGAGCCATGGCGCTCCGTGGGGTCGCTTTCGGCCCGTCGGGATTCAACCACGCATCGAATAACTCCTTCTCCACTTTCCCACGATTCATGTCATCGAGCGGCTGCGTATAGACCCGGAGTTCAGCCAGGACACCCCGGAATTTTTCGCTGCCGCCCGATCCCGGGCCACCGAGGCGCAAGTTCTTGATCTCCGGATCGGACGAGACGCCATCGAGGCCGCTGGATTTGCCGACGGCAACGCCTTGGCGATAGAGTGTCGCGCCTTGGCTGCCCCAGGTGAGGCTCACGATCTCGAAGTCTTTGTTCGTAACGGGTGCCGCAATAATATCCCCGTTGGCACCAGCCTTGCGCAGGATCGCATGCAAACCGCCGCCGGCAGTTGCCATGAGGCCGATCCCGTGGCGGCCTCCGTTCGCATCCTCCCAACCAATCAGTCGTTGCCCCGCGGCAGAGGTGTCCGCGACCCGGAAGACCAGGAATAGACTGCCGGCGGATGGCACCGTTTGCGGAATCTCCAGCAGTTCGTTGCCCGTGAAGTTCAACACCGGGCGGCTGCGGCCTCCGATCGTAACGTTGGTTCTCAGCGGCCCAGTTGCGGTCGGCGCAACGGTGGCAAATCTTGCTGTTGAACGGGCCCGGTTCGGCCAGAAGGTCACTCGCCCATCACTCGAGGTCAGCAAACGTGTGTCAGTGGATTGAAGTTTCAGCGTTTCGGCCCTGAGTTGCGAGGGTTCTTCCGACGGAGGCGCGTCCGCCTCGCTGGCTTGCTGCCGGCGTATTGTGACGAGCTCACTTTCCACTTGGCTCGCCGCCCTCGCGACGGCAGCTGGATCCTGCGACTTCGCGTCGCCTTCTCCCAGCGCCCGCCTCCAATCAGCCCAAGCGTCACTCCCAGCAGCCGCCTCGCTCGTGGGTCGTCGCACGTCACCCGTCTCGAGGAAATGCCACACCTCGGAATTGCCGTAAGCGTCCGAACGCGCATGGCCCGGTGCGTCTGCTTCGGCTGCGCGGGCCAAGTCGCTCCCTGCGCTCCAGGCCCGATCGCCGCCCACTTCGACGATCGTCCAGTCGAGCACTGCGGTGGGTGTCGAATCGGCTTGAGGTAACACAATGAATTCGATGCGATCGCCTTTGTGGACTGCGACATGGGTGAGGCGATGCGGATCGGAGCGAGCGTCCAGCTCGACCTCGCCCTCGCCTCCGACTTGGAACGAAGCGATCTCCCGTCGTCCCGCTTGGGTCCGCAGGTCCAGAGCGACCGCGAATCCCTTGCTATCGGCGGGCCTCCCATTCGTAACCCGGCCCTTTATTTGTACGGCCCCGTTGAACCGACTTGTCCAACTGAGAACGCTTCCGCTCGTCTTTGACGGCGTCAAGCCGAGGTTGCGTGCTGGAAATGTTACCCCCTTGCGCTCGATCGGTTCGTTGCCGGCATTCACGCGAATGGCGGGGGAATGATTAGTGCCGTTACTCCAACGGTGAAGGCCCTTGATGTCGTCCTCGTTGCGGGACAGAGACGCGCAGGGTGAGTAATTGCGCAGGCCGAAGTAGTCCAACCATTGCGTTAGGATTCGAGGATGCACCGCGTTTGATTCAGCGAACTCGCTCAGCCCCATCGCAACAGGAGTTCCCATTTGGTTCATGAATTTCCGGCTCGCCACGAGATATCGCGCCGTCTGCTCGGTGGCGAGCCGCTCCAGTTGGGTCATGTACTCCAAGTCCGCGTCAATCTTGAGCTTGCGGATTTCCTCTTCGAGATTCGTCGCGTTCTTTTTCCGGGTTGCGATTCGTTCGAGTTCGGCCTTCGGCAGGAGCGAGACGCGAACGAGCGGTGTATTGCCGAGGACCGGACTGGGGATCAGGCGCGTGCTGAAAAAGATGCCCGCCAGCGCGTAATAATCCTGAATCGAGATCGGATCGAATTTGTGATCGTGACAACGCGCGCAGCCCAGGGTCAGTCCGAGAAAGGCACGACCAACCACATCGATCTGGTCGTTGACGTAATCTGCGATCATCAGATCCTTATCGACATCGCCGGGAACGAAATCTGCGATCGCGAGCAGGCCCGTTGCGACGAGCGCGTCGGTGTCGATTTGCTCCGGGTCTTTTGGCTGGAGCAAATCCCCGGCGATCTGGAGGCGAATAAATTCCGAATAAGGCAGGTCGCGGTTGTGGGCGTCGACCACCCAGTCGCGATAGCGCCAAGCTTCGCGGAAGTCGCTTTCGACGGGCAGTTGAATCAAATCTCGGGCGTCCGCATAACGGACTACATCCAGCCAATGTCGACCCCAGCGCTCGCCGTAGGCGGGAGAAGCCAGCAGATGATCCACAACTTTTGCGAACGCGCTGGGGGAGCGATCCTGCTCAAACGCCTCGATTTCTTCAGGGTTCGGTGGCAGCCCGATCAGGTCGTAAAATGCACGGCGAATGAGCGTGCGCCGATCCGCGGGTGGTGCGGGCACGAGTTTCTTGGCCTCCAGCTCGGCAAGGATGAAGGCATCAACCGGGGTCTGAACTTCCCCCCGGTTTTGCACGCGCGGAACGACCGGGCAGTGGACGGGTCGGAAAGCCCAGTGCTCTGAACCGGAGCCCATTTGGCTTCGGGGATTGGACGTACCGCGCTGAATCGCCGGTGCAATTTCCCCGGCGCGGGCTCGCAGGGCAATTGCCAGGATGATCCAGCAGAAGCAGCCAGCCTTCGTCGGAAGGCTCGCGGAGAAGAAACGGCCAATAGGCATACGCGACATCAGGCTTATTCAGACTGCATTTTAAGAAAACATCTTCCGTCTTGAAACGAATCCACGGTTGGATCGGCTCCATCGGACGGACGCAATGCGAACCCCATTGACGATTTGTGCGTCGATCCAAGAACGTGGAGTTTCCGGTACAAGACTGGTGCCAGGATCGGGATGGATCAAGCGCAATGTTTTCACCCTCAATCCGCCTGCACCCGCATTACGTTCCACGGCCCACTGCTGAGGATTGGTTGGTCGGGGAACTGGGGCAGGGCCGCCAGCGCCGAGGAAAAATTCTGGCGTTTGGAATTTGTGCGGGCAACTTGCGCGGATGCTGCCCCATCCCCTGCTGAAGTCGCACTATGCTACGCCGGAGGCCAAGCCAGAGTTCGTGAACCGGCTCTTCGATGCCGGCGCGCCACACTACGACGGCATCACGGGCTGGGGTTTTTTGGGCAGCGGCAGTGCCTACCGGCGCTGGGTGCAACGGCGCCACGGGTTGAAACCTGGCATGCATCTCCTCGATGTCGCGTGCGGCACCGGGCTTATGGCCATCGAGGGGATGCGCATCCTCGGCACCGCCGACAACATCACCTGCCTCGACCCGAGCGAGGGCATGATGGCGGAGGCACGGAAAAAGCTGCCCGCGAAATTTGTCGTCGGCTACGCCGACCGGCTGCCGTTTGCCGATGCATCGTTTGATTTCCTAACGATGGGCTATGCGCTCCGGCATGTGGCCGATCTCGCGGTGACCCTGCGCGAATACCACCGCGTGCTGCGGTCCGGCGGACGCGTGCTGATCCTGGAGGTGACCAAGCCGACGAGTCCCCTGGGGAATTTTTTCTTTTGGCTCTACTTCGGGAAAATCTTTCCAGGCTTGACGCGACTTTTCACCCGCAGCCGGGCCGCGCACGACATGATGTATTACTACTGGGAGACGATGGATGCCAGCGTGCCGCCCGACTCGGTGCTGGCGGCCATGCGCGCCGCAGGGTTTGCCGTGGTGAAACGGGTCCACGTGCTCGGCCTCTTCAGCGAATACGTGGCGCTCAAGGCGTGAGGCGGTGCAGCGATAAAGGAGTTGCCGCACGATGGGCGGGTGATCGGCGGCGGCCCGGTGGGCAATTCCACCGCAGTGGAGTTGCGCCAGCACGTCCTCCCTTTCCTCCGCCGTGGATCCCTCCAGGGAGTGCACCCGGTCCACAAAGCGATCAATGATTGCGAAGTAGGGTGGATGGGTGGAAGGAGTTCTTGTTCCCGCATCCGTGCCGACCAGACTCGGTCACGGCCTTTTCGGCTCCACCAACTTTCCGTACATCTCCGGCCGGCGATCCGCGACGCGATTGATCTCGTGCTTGCCGGGGACGCGGATCTGGTGCTTGTTGCGGGCCTTTTCCGGGTCGATCTCGGCGAAAAGCAGGCACTCGTCCTCGTGGGTCGCCTCGGCGAGCACATGGCCGCCGGGGGCGCAGATTTTGCTCTTCCCGATGAAGCGGAAGCCCCGCTCGATCCCGACCCGGTTCACCGCCAGATAATAGATGTGATTCTCCATGGCCCGCGCGTTGACTACGCAGCCCGCCATGCACTCGCTCCCCGGCGGCCAGTTTGTCGGCAACAGAATGATGTCGGCTCCTTGCAGCGTCATTACGCGGGCCGCTTCGGGGAACGAGCCGTCGTAGCAGATGTTCATACCGATACGGAGCGTCTGGCCGCGGAGGCGAATTTCCTGCACCGCGAACGGGCGGTCGCCCGGCGTCGTGAACATGTCGATGCCCAGGAACGGCAGATGGACTTTGCGGTACGTTCCCACCACGCCCTCGGGACCGACCAGCACGCAGGCATTGAACATCCGCGGGCCATCCGCTTCCAACAGCCCAAACACCGCGTGGACATTCAGCTTCTTGCAGGCGGCGGTAAATGCATTCGTCGCCGGGCCCGGCACGGTTTCGGCGTGGGGCCAAGCTTCCGCGAGGCTTTCAAAGCAATAGCCGGGCAGGGCGCATTCGGGAAATACCACCAGCGCCGCTCCTTGCGCCGCGGCCGATTCCAGTTTTGCCAGCATCCGAGCCAGGTTTCCCTCGCGGTCGGCTAGCGTCACGTCGATCTGGGCTGCGGCAATACGAATCGTTTGAGTCATGACATTCAGGTGGCTGAAGGCTTGAACCAGATTGAGCTGTGAGCTTCAGGAGTCAAATTCATTAAGCTGGAACAGGTTGTGAATATAGAGTAGGTCAATACTCGCGAGGCGTTTGTTCAAGGCGGTGTAATGCCGACTGAATGTTGTCGCTTGGCGCGATCTCGTGCGGTCCAGAAACTGATTCGGATGCTGTCACCGCTGGGCAGTCGAGCACGGGCGATTCCAAGGCCTGGCAGCCGCAGGGTGCCGGATCCGTTGACAGATGCCATGTCCCAACCGGGACATTTTATGTGTAGCAATGGCCAATCTCCAGGCTCAGCGCATCGGCGCCTGGAAACGGGCACTGGAGGGCACGGAGTCCCGCAGAGATTCGAGTCGAAACACAAATTGCCGGGGGGGAAGAACCGCGGATTCACACGGATTGACGCGGATAAGAGGAAGCCGTTGCCTCTCACTTTCTGAGTGAGCGCCTGGAATCAGCGTTTGTCGGCGTTCATCCGCGGTTCCAAACTCCGGTTCATTGGATTACTGGAGGATCCAGGCAGAGGGCCTGGTGAGGCCATTTGTTGAAGGAGTGCGGTGCGTGAGGAGAGAAATGAATCATTCATTGAGAAAGTAGGTCTAGCAGCTAGACATATTTCATCAAAAAAAAGCCCGAAAACTGAATCTTTTCAGATTTTTGTCCCACACCCGTCACTGGGCGGGCCGATGTTTTCCACTTGAATCATCGCCACGAACCTTTAACCACTGACTCATGCCAATCAGTTCGCTCCTGTCCGTTCGCGCTCAGACTCTTGCCTGCATCGGCCTGCTTGCTTATGCCTGTCATGGAAGTGCCGCCGAGGCATACACGGACAATCCCTGGGGGCGGGCTACCATGGGCTGCAGTTCAGGGGGTGCGGCCGCGTTGACGATGGCTTGGTTTCGGCCCGACTTGTTCCGCCGCGTGATCGCCTACTCCGGAACCTTCGTGGATCAGCAGGATGACGACGCGCCCGAAGAAACCAAGTATCCGTTGGGCGCGTGGGAATATCACTCCAGCATGAAACTGCTGATGAGCAGCGAGAAGAAACCATTGCGAATCTTTACGCACGTCTCCGAAAACGATATTCGGCCCAAAGATCCGGAAGAAACCCATCATAATTGGGTGATGGCCGGTGAGCGCACCGCCGCTGCGCTAAAAGCCAAGGGTTATAATCACCGGTTCGTATTCAGCCGGGAGACGGGGCATTGTGACCGCCGCGTTTTCGAGCAGACCCTGGCGGACACACTCCTGTGGATCTGGCGTGGGTATCACGCCGACTAAGCCGATGAAAACGCTTCGCGCTGAATGTATCCACCCCGGGGGTGCCGTGTTGGGTGAAGGCCCGGTATGGCATGCCGGCCACGTCTGGTGGGTCGACATCGAACGTTGTGAATTCCATCGCTTCGACCCGTCCACGCGAGCGGATCACAAGTGGATTCTGCCAAGCCGCGTCGGATTTGTTGTGCCGTCGGCTCGTGGGGACTTCATCGCGGGAACTGAGGATGGGATTGGAAGATTTGATCCAGGAACCGGGGCTTTCAACCCGGTCATGAATCCTGAGTCCGATATGCCGGGCAATCGGTTCAACGATGCCAAATGCGATCCGCAGGGGCGGCTGTGGGCGGGAACGATGGCGATGAGCGAACAGGCGGGGCAGGGCGCCCTTTACAGCCTGGATGCAGAATGGCGAATTCGCCGATGGGTTGATAATGTCAGCGTTTCAAACGGTCTTGCGTGGTCTGGGGATGGCCGAACGATGTATTATGTGGATTCTCCGACCCAGAAGGTCGATGCGTTCGATTTTGATCCGGCGCAGGGTCAGATTTCAAACCGGCGAACCGTCGTCACTCTCACCGAGGGGTATCCGGACGGCATGTGCGCCGACGCGGACGGCAATCTATGGATCGCGATTTGGGGAGGCTGGTGTGTTGCGTGCCATGATCCCCGCACGGGCGAACGCCTGGCGAAAGTAAACGTTCCGGTTCGGGATGTGACTTCCTGTTGCTTTGGGGGCGATCGAATGGAGGAACTTTACATTACCACCGCCAGTCGCGATGTCGATGCGGCGAGTCGTCAAGCGCAACCGCAGGCGGGCGGTCTCTTCGTTGTCCAGACGGGAGTGGTCGGACGCGGCGTCAATGTGTTCGCCGGATAGTCCCAACGCAGCGGTTGCCTTCAGGTGGGATTGCTTCGAAAAAGTGGAGAGAGAAAGAGGAGCTTTTTAGTTAGTTGTTTTTGAATTCGAAGTCAACGGGCGATTTGAAGTTTAGGGAACTATGTAGACGGTGAGGGTTATAGAAGCATTCGATATAGTCGAAGATTTGGGATCGCGCCTGGCTGTGGGTGGCGAAATCGCGTCGGTAGACGAGCTCCAATTTGAGGGAACTCCAGAAACTTTCCATGACGGCGTTGTCGTAGCAGTTGCCTTTACGACTCATGGA
>CAMAUY010000032.1 GCA_945861565.1 Akkermansia muciniphila | reverse complement strand
CCGATCGAAGAAGCGGTTTCAGCATGCGGCCGGACAGGGATCGCCACGAATCGACCTCGTGATCGATTCCGAAAGCAAAACCTTGTGGGTCGAGCGCGGGTCAAGCCGTCTTCCGGCGTCGATCAAAAACTGGTTTGCCAAGGATGGTTGCCTCAGCGGTGCGAGCATTGACGAAGCCATTGCTGCGTTCGAAAAGCTCCGACAAACGAATCGCCCCGAGGCGCGGGTCTCGCAAGAAGTCGGGCCATGGCACGAGTCCGAAAAGCGGGTCGCAGAAAGGCGCCTGCTTCGCCGGGAGTACGAGCTGAAGATTCAGAGCGGGGAATGGCCCACTCATGAAACCAAGGTCCCGCTGTTCCCGTACCAACGGGATGGCATGCTGCATCTCGCGTTCACCGAACGGGCGCTGCTTGCGGACGAAATGGGACTCGGCAAAACGATCCAAGCGATCGCGGCCTGCGCGCTCCTCAAACGCCTGGGCAAGGCGCAGCGCGTTCTCGTGGTCAGTCCGGCGTCGTTGAAAACCGAATGGGAGGAGCAAATCCGGATGTTCACCGACCTGCCCTGCCGTCCCGTGTTCGGCGGTCCGTCCGCGCGACGAACGGCGTACGATGAACAGACGTTCTTTACGGTGGTGAACTATGAGCAATTGATTCGCGACGCCGCCATCGTCAATCAGCGATTCAAGCCCGACGTCGTGATCCTGGATGAAGCCCAGCGAATCAAAAACTGGAGCACTCTTTCGGCCCAAGCGGTCAAGCGTCTCGAGAGCCGATACGCCTTCGTCCTCACCGGCACACCAATCGAAAACCGCATCGACGAACTCTATTCCATCGTCGATTTTCTGGATCCCTCGATCCTCGGGCCCCTCTTCCGATTCAACCGCGAATACTTCACCTTTGACGACCGCGGCCGACCGGCTGGATATAGAAACCTCGGCAAACTCTCGGAGCGAATTGCCCCCTATCTGCTGCGGCGGAGAAAATCGGACGTCGAGACCGAACTTCCCGCCCGGGTGGATCGAAATCACTTTGTCTCGCTCTCTCCGAAGCAGCACGTCGCCTACACCGAATACAAGGAAGTCGTCGCCCGCCTCGTCCGCATCTTGAAGCGTCGCCCGCTAACGAAACAGGAACAGGACCGCTTGATGATTCATCTGGCGATGATGCGGATGACCTGTGACACAAATTATATCCTCGATCCGAAGGAGCGCGAGTGCCCGAAGCTCGACGAATTACAAAAGATCCTCGAGGAATGCCGCGAAAATGCTGGAGTGAAGGTGATCATTTTCTCCGAATGGGAACGCATGCTCGAGCTCGTCCGTGGACTGTGTCAGAAGCTCGACATGGGGTTTGCATGGCATACCGGATCGGTGCCGCAGCAGAAACGTCGGGCCGAGATCATCGCCTTCAAGTCCGATCCGGGTTGCCGGGTATTCCTCAGCACCGACTGCGGAGCGACGGGACTCAACCTCCAAAACGCGAGTGTTGTGATTAATTGCGATCTCCCATGGAATCCTGCCAAACTGGAACAACGCATCGCGCGCGCCTGGCGCAAGCATCAGACGAAAACCGTCAGCATCATCAATCTAATCTCCGAAGACACGATCGAGCACCAGATGCTCGCGACCCTCGCCAATAAGCAGGCGCTGGCCGACGGCGTCCTGGATCGGCAAGGGGATCTGGATTCCATTCCACTCAGGACGGGGCAGCAATCGTTCCTTAAGCGTCTGCAAATGCTTGTCACCGCCGAAACCGCGCTGCCCCCGGACGGCACGCACAAGGCAACAGCGGAATTGCCATCGGATCGCCCGATGGGTTTCGCGGAGGAAACGCGGGGAAGACTCGGGGGGTCGCTGCTGCGCTGTGAGGAGAGATTCCTGACACACGATGAAACGGCAGTTCTATATGTTGTTGTCGACGGTGCGGTTGCGAACCACAGCGCCGCGCTGTTGGAGATTCATCAGAAGTATTTCCCGACCCCAGCCCAGGCTGAAGCCGCCAAGCTCGAGATCGTCGACGCAGCGACGGATGCCACGATCGAGCGATTGATCGCGGCGGGAGTGATCGCCCGGACCTATCGTGCCGCACGCCCACTCCACCCGGTTTCGGAAGTGCCCCGCGCGATCTCTCCGGAAAACCTGAAGCGCCGAACGGAGGCATCCCAGCGTCTCGATGATCGTCTGCGCCTCGGCCGACTTCTGGCGCAAGGCGGTTTTTCAACCGAGGCTCGATCGGCCTTGATCGAGGCCTTGAGCGCCGGCATCGAAATAGCCGCGATCAACAGGCACCTTGGAATTCCCGAACCCAAGGACTGGTTTAGTCGTCCGTACGACACTTTCTTTGGGCACCATTTGACCGGCGTGAAAACGTATGTGACCGGCACAAGTTCGGATCCACAGCCCGTTTTGAAAGTTCTTGAATCAACGGGGAACGAAGCGGCGTCTCCGTGATTGGCTCAGCTCCAGTCCCGGGGCTTCACCCCGGGTTCGAAGTCCAAATGTTTTCCCCGCTGAAGGGGCGGAACAACTGGCGTGGGTAAACCGGTGGGGTGTGAGGTGGTGTCGCCCTTTCAGGGCTGGGGATATATTTTGGGACGCATTACCCGGGGCTTCACCCCGGGCTATCCCATTGCGCCTTTGCAGGGCTGGGATTGGCGGGCCCGGTTTCATTTCACAGTGCTCCGGTGATGGCTTGGTGCAGCAGCGACGTCTTCAACGCCTACTTCTTTTCGAGTCGCTTAATTTCGCGCTCATAGAACTCGGCTTCCATTCGCTTGCCGAGCTTGCGAGCCAACGGCAATTGTTTGCGGCGGACACTCAACTGATCGATCCAGCGGGGACAATCGCGGATGGCCCGTTCATAGGTGGTAAACGCGTCTTCCGCTCGTCCCAACTCGGCCTGCAGCTCACCCAGTTCCAACAGGAGTCGCAGGAGTTGCATGGGTGAGCATTCCAGCGACACCGCCCGTTCCAGGTGCACCACCGCACCCAAATCGTTGGATCCGACCCGGCGCAGCATCGCTAATTTTTCCTGGAGCACGGAACTTTTGGCGGTCATGGGCTGCTTCTCGAGTTCCGCCATGAGCAATTGGGCATTGATTCCTCGATTCAGCTGCAAATTGACGAGACGCAGCAATGCCCAGGGGAAGTTCGGATCTCGCCGGGCATCCAACTCGCGGGTCAGCACTTCCGGCGCTTTCCCGAACGGCCGGTACAACGGATCCCCGAGCACGATCGTCTGCCACGATAACCCTTGCATCGAGGCATAGGCAGCCTCACCCCACGTCCACCCGGCGAACAGCCGCGACAGGTACACCCCGACATCCGGCGTAAACGGCAGAAACGGCTCAGCGACGCAGCCCATCGTCGCCGTTACTCCTCTGCCCAAGAGCGGTCCCACCCAGTTGATATTGGTATTCCGGATCGACTCCCCACTATAGGAGTGCAAATGATACGCAATCGCCCCAGGGCGAAATTCGACCTCCGGTCGCGCAAACACGCCCTCGTTATTCGATGTATACCATCCGGCATACACCGCTATATCGCTCATTGGAAATGTAATGGGAAACACCTCGGGCCGATGATCGATCACCGTTTCAAAGCCACCCAGGCGGCAAAATCGGTATCCATTGGTCATGAACTGATCGCCGAGCAGGTAGTCACCGCTCGTGATTCCTCGAAGGTCAAAATAGGCACGCCCCACGAGACCGTCCCGCTCCGCCAGCATCGCCTTGTCGACCAACCCCATCGCGATCGCCGGAGAAGGCCCGTCGAGACGGGTCACCATCAATACGCTGTTGATCGGACTGAGCACGGCCGCGTTGGTGGCATTGTAACAGAACCGGTTGATCACGACTCCAGTCAGACTGACCTGACCCAGAATCGGCAGGAGACACAGCTCATTGTCCACACAGGCGTCCGTCCGACGCATCGGCGGGGGGATCACCAAATCCTTGTCCAGACGCGTGGGGTCCTCGAGGATCCGGTACGGAATTCCCCAGGTCATCACCAAGTATCGTATCCGTGCGGCAACGCATCGGTAGGCCATTCGTCCCGCACTCGTCTCGGTCGCAGCAATCGGCGTCGAGGCAAATTTCATCAACCCTCGGTCCTCCAAGGCGCGCTTTACGGGGCGCTCGATTCGCTGAATATAGTCCTCCCGGGAAATTGCCACACCCGCCGCAACGTCAATTTCGATCAACTGCGCTTCCGGAATACCCCGGCGCGCTGCATAGTACTGCGCCACCGCACGCGACTCGGGAATCTGACGACTCCACACCACGGCTACTTCCCCGGGATCCGCCCTGCCCAATACGGTCCATAGCCCCAGGGAAACCAAAAAATAACGACAGTACCATCCGACAACCGCAGGAATGCTCCGCCGCCGACCGGTCATCGCGGCGCCTCCGGTGAACTCCGCACGAACTTCAGTAGACGTTCCAGAGTTTGCCCGGGCGTTTCGGCGCTATTGTCGATGCGGATAGCACCCAGGGCCGGCATGAGAGGATCCCCCCGCCGTTGGCTGTCCCGACGGTCCCGCCCCGCCAGATCCGCACCGGCGGAAGGTCCCCCTCGCCGATCCCGTCGGGCTTCGATCGAGGCTTCGATGAAAAACTTCCACTCGGCCTCCGGAAAAACCCGCGTGCCAATATCCCTGCCCTCGACCACGAGCGCACCGAAACGAACGCAATCCCGCTGACGCGCGACCATCCACCGTCGGACCCGCGAATGGACAGCGATTTTTGAGGCCGCCTCGGTTGTGGCTTGGGTTCGCATTTCGTTTTGAGGAAGGTATCCATTTACCAGCAGTTGCACCTGCCCGTCGGTACACAGGAGACGCGTGGGCCACCGCGATATTTCAGCCGCCACCCGCCGTTCATCCGAAACATCAAGGCCAAGCGCCACACACCACCACGCGAAGGTACGATACATCGCCCCCGTGTCCACGTACGCCCAGCCAAGTTCAGCCGCCAACATTCGCGCTAACGTGCTCTTGCCGCTCGCACTCGGACCATCGATGGCAATGACTCGAACCGATGCAGCACGAGGCGGCGGTCCCGGCGCGAAGCCATTCGAGTTCTGGATCAACCGGCGAACAACGCCTCCCCGGCGAGCGGGTGTCCGGCCCCGTCCAGAATCGTCACCCCGAGCCCGCCCGGGGCCGGTCCTGCGAGTTTCTGAAAAAAATTCGGGAATGTCTTCCGGACGCACCCTGGATTTCTGAGTTTCATCCCGGGAATTTTCAAGCCCAAGGTCGCGAAACACATCGCAATCCGATGGTCGTTGTAGGTCTCGATCTCGGCTCCGTGCAAAGTCGACGGCTCGATCCACAGGGTGTCCTGCTCTTCTCGTACCACCCCGCCACACTTGCCCAACTCCGTCCGGAGCGCCATCACCCGCTCGCATTCCTGAACTCGTAATCGGCCCAAATCAATAAACCGAACCGGCCTCCCAGCCAGCGGCCCCAGGACAATCGCCGTCATGATGCTGTCACCCAGATGCAATTCCCGCGAGGTAACCGCCGGCAACGGCAGGTAATGCGGGAATTCTGCGTCAATCTGCCATCCCGACTGCGGCCAACCCCGAACGGAGACGCTTCCCGACCCCGTGCGCAGCAACCAATTCGCCGCCCAAAAATAGCTTCCGCTCGATGCATCCGGCTCGATCAGAAAACTCCCGCCCTGGCGCGGAAATACATCCACCAACCGCTCGGTCATGCGGACGTACGGCGCTTCCTCCTCACCTCCCGAATCGGCGATGCCCACCTCCCAGCCTGCGGTCCGCGCGCTTAATAAGAGTGCCGACGCGAATTGAGAACTTTCTCCAATGTCCACTCGGACGCGTCCCGGATGCCACGGTCCGTCGCCATGAATGACCGCGGGCAGTCGGTCGCCCGGAGCCTCCAAGCGGTATCCCAACTCCCGCAGTGTGCAAAAAAGAGCTCCCTGCGGGCGCTCATGCATCCTCGGAACACCTTGCAACCGGTAGACTCCCTTGCCCAAACACACCATCGCGGCCAGAAACCGAGCGGCGGTGCCGGCATTGCCCACGAATAACTCCAGCGGCGACGAGGCTGTCCCCGCCCGAGGAATGAGGCCACCCCGGCCCTGCACTCGAATCTGGCGGTTCCCGGGCTCCGCTGCATCCAACTCGACCGCCACGTCGAATCCCAGCCGGCCGAGGCACTCAACCATCACCTGGGTGTCCTCGCTCCAAAGAGCTCCCTCCAATGTCGTGCACCCATCCCCGAGCGCGGCCAGCACGAGGGCGCGGTTGGTAATACTTTTTGAACCCGGGACCGTTATCACGGCCGCCACCGAATCACTCGGCGGAACAATTTCGATTATCTCCGGCAACACGACGGGAGAGGGTGCCGATCATCGAGGGGCGGTTGAAGAACGAAGTGCAGGAATTGCCACGACCCAAGGCGGTCCCCGGACCGCGATTAGCCCGGATGCTGGGACAGCCACCGATCTCGGCGCTCTTTCGCCGTCGCAAAAAATGCCTCCAACCGTTCGCCATCGCCCAACGCCACCGCCGATTGCACTTGGGCAAGCTCATCCATGAGATCCTGAATCGCCCTGGCAACCGCTCCGCGATTTGCAAGCAAGATGTCCCGCCACATCTCCGGCGAACCGCTGGCGATTCGTGTGGTATCCCGGAATCCGCTCGAGCACAGACTTGCCTGCTCGGGGGGGGCGTCTGGAGATAATATCAACCCAGCCAGGGCCGCCGCGGCGATATGGGGCAAGTGACTCGATCGCCCCACCACCGCGTCGTGCCGGGCCGGATCCAATGCAAAGACTCGACTCCCGAACGATCGCCAGAGATCGGACACGGAGACCACGGCCTCCCGGTTGCTCTGAGCGGTCGGTGTGACCACACAGATGGCCCCTTCAAACAGATCGGCCCGGGCCGCACTCATCCCCATCTGTTCCCCGCCGGCCATCGGATGCCCTCCCACAAAATGAACGCCTCGCGTCGTACAGACCGTTTCCAGATCGCGTACCACGTCCGCTTTGGTGCTCCCCACATCCGTGATCACCGCTCCAGGCCGAACATGGGGTAAAATCTGCTCGGCCAGCGCCTGCATCTGGCCGACCGGCGTACAGAACACGATCAGATCCGCATCGCGGACCCCACTCGCGGCATCCGTCGTCGCCGTGTGCACAATCCCAAGATGCAGCGCCTCCAACCGGGCTTCCGGCCGGCGAACAACACCCGTAATGACGACGGCGGGATATTGTCGACGCAGAGCCAATCCCAAGGATCCTCCCAGGAGCCCCACGCCGATCAAGGTGACACGTTGAAACTGCACGGCGTGATTAAGCCCAAGCTCCGATTCCGGCACCATGCAAAACCGCCGACGAGGCACCCTTTCGTGCGTCCCGTCCACGCCGAAGTGGCTTCCCGAGATTGCCTTGCCTCCCGGTTTCGCGACTTCGCGCGAGACTCCTGCCGCGTGGTTCCGGCTCAGGAGAGCCCGACCAAAGCATCGACCCGTTTGCAGGCGTACTGGAGGTGATTCTAACAGGCGTGCAGATTTTTGTTCTGCACCCGAGCGCGAGTGAGGAGCCCGTGTATCCCGAAGTTGTTGGAGAAGGTAGCGGACGCCGCGCTGCGGCGTCCCCGCGCCGTTCAGGCGCGGCACGAACCGCGCAACGGCCCTGTCCGCCCGTTGGACGCAGGCGGGGTTGTCGCAGCGCGACAACCCTCTACCAACAACATCGGGATGCACCGTGAGGAGCCCCGACCTCGAAAGGTGCGTGCGCTCGTCAGGCGGATGCGATATCTCACTCGCCATGTTCTCCCGTTTGATTCCGATCCGCAGCCCGTTCTTCTGCGCGCTCCTCACGGCCGTCATGGTTTCGGCCATCCCTGAAAACGCCGTCTGCGCTGCCGCGGCGCCGAGTTCACCCGCCGCGGCACCGCGCTCGGGACCGCCTCCCAAACTCGTCCTGCCCGGGGAGAACTTCACCGTGATCGGCCGGCCGGCCTTTGTCTTTCTGCCGCCCATCGAGAAACGTTCGATTCCCCAGCCTTGGATCTTTTACGCACCCACCCTGCCGGGCTACCCCGACGAAGCCGAGCGTTGGATGCATGAGCAGTTTCTGGCCGCCGGAATCGCGGTGGCGGGTGTGGACGTCGGCGAGGCCTACGGCAGTCCGAAGAGCCACCCCGCCATCAATGCCCTCTATACAGAACTGACTTCGAACCGTGGCTTCGCCGCCAAGCCGTGCTTGTTCGGCCGAAGCCGCGGCGGTCTCTGGGTCAGCAGTTGGGCGATTGCCAATCCCGGGCGCGTCGCTGGAATCATTGGGATCTATCCTGTCTTCGACTTTAAGACCTACCCCGGCATCACTAACGCTGCATCGGCCTATGACCTGTTGCCTGTGCAACTTGCCGATCGCGCGGCGGAGTTGAACCCCATCGCCCGTGTGGACGTTCTCGCGAACGCGCGCATCCCAATTTCTTTAATCCATGGCGACGTCGATACGGTCGTGCCCTTGCAGAACAACTCGGCGGAAGTTTTGCGCCGATATAAAGACGCCGGCGCGGAGTCCCTCGTAAGTCTCATTGTTTTGAAAGGCCAGGGTCATAGTTTTTATCCAGGCTACTTTCAATCCCATGCTCTCGTGGACTTCGCCATCGGCCGAGCGCGCGCCGGTGCCGCATCCAGCTATTTCCCGCCGCCGGACGACGCCGGCGGCTGGCGGAAGTTGACAGACGCCGTCTCGATCCGGAACAAGGCGGGCATCGATGTGGCCAAGCTCGACCAGGCCTTTGAGGTCACCCAACGCGGCACTCAAAATGGCGGCCTGCTGGTCCTCCGTCATGGGTATCTCGTCTACGAACGATACTTCGGCCGTGCCCACCGCAACGCCAATCCGGACATGGCCTCGACCGGGAAGGCGTATACCAGCATCGCCTGCGGAATCATGCTCAACGAATTTCGCGACAAAATTCCGAAGGGGCTCGCTACGCCGGTCTTCACCCAAGAATACCTGCCCCAGGCGTTTCCACTTGATGACCCGCGCAAGGCCGACATTTCCCTCGGTCAACTCCTGTGCATGACGGCGGGTTACTGGGGCGAGGGCGGCGCGCCAACCGCCGTGGTCCATGGCAAGGCCTTTGCCTTAAAGCCGGTGCCCGGGCAAAATGTCCGCGATCTGGACATGTCCTCGCTCCGCGTTCCGCTCTGGACCAACGCCGGGGCCGGCTACTCGTACTCGTCGCCCGCACCCCATATCGCCTCGATCGTCCTGCGCGGGATCACAGGGATGGGGTTGAAGGAATACATCGAGGAACGTCTCGCCAAACCCATGGGCTGGGGTGCCTGGAATTACTGCCTCTATCGTGGCGATTACACCCTGCCGGAGGCCAATGGCGCCGGCAGCATCTCCGTTCATGCCACCGATGCGCTGCGATTCGGTTACTGCCTCCTTCGCGAAGGGAAATGGGGAACCCAACAACTCGTCCCCGCCGACTACATCGCCCAATGCAACCGCTTCTCACCCTATAACACCCACACGCCGTTCTCCCTCCAGTTCGAGCACAACGCCGATGGACACGTGGCGGGAGCACCACGGGACGCTTTCTATAAATCCGGCGCGGGCGGATTCGGACTCTTCGTCATCCCGTCTCTCGATCTCGTCATCTACAAACTGGGAGGAAGTCAGGGGCAATACGACCCCGCGCTCACCCGCATTCCCCAACCCGCCGACCTCGATGTCTCACGCGACGATTGGAAGCCGATTCCGCGGACGCCATTCCAGGAAGGCAGCCTCGCCGGCGACGATGGCCTGCGCCGGGTCCTCGAATTGATTACCGCTGCGGTCCGGGAGTAATCGCACCCGGCGTCTTTCCCACCCAACGATGCGCGGCGAGTGGAGAACGGACGTCGGCACCGGCAGCGTGATCAATTCCACGAGCTCGTCCAACTCGGCCCTTTATTCCGCTCGTTCGGTTTCGGGATTGGGTTCTGGCGAGCATTTCATAGAGCTTCTGTACGGGACGTTTGTTTCGTCGCTTCGGAACTCGGCGGGAGGTCGCGCGATCGCAGCCAGAGGAAAATGACAGGCGTGACAATGAGGATATGGGCGAGGCTCGAAATCATTCCGCCGATAACGGGTGTGGCGAGAGGTTTCATCACTTCCGCACCCTGACGATGACTCCACATGATCGGGAGCAGGCTCGCCACGATGGTCGCCACGGTCATAACCTTCGGGCGCAGGCGCAGGCGGGCTCCGTCCTTCACGGCTTGGACAAGATCGTCGTAGTTGAAGGCGCTGCCACGCTCGGCTCGGCGTTGCTTCACTCTCTCTTCGAGATAGACCACCATGACGACACCCGTTTGCACGGCCGTTCCAAAGAGCGCGATATAACCGACCCAGACCGCGCCATTAAAATTGTAACCGAGCAGCTTTTGCAGGAAGACGCCGCCGCTGAGGGCGAACGGAACGGCGAGCATGACGTGCGCGGCCTCGATCGCGCTATGATAAACCATGTAGAGCAGCACGAAGATAATGAGCAGCACGGCGGGGAATACGAGTTGCATGGTTTTGACGAAGCGGCGCTGGTTCTCGTATTCACCCGTTAACTGGTAAGTGAGGGGACCCCATTCGATCTGCTTCAGCGCCTGCTCGACTTCGCTGACGAATCCGCCGAGGTCACGGTCCTCCACGTTGGATTGCACGTAAGCTCGAAGGCGACCGTTCTCGCTGGCGATCTCGTTCGCTCCAATTTCGCGGGTGATTTTGGTGACCATGGCCAGCGGGATATAGGTCAGCGGCGAGCCATCTCCGCTCGCGCTCATGGGATTGACGGCGGAGCGAGGGGCGCCCCCCATGGTTCCACCCCCCGTCGTCGGCGCGCCGCTGCCCATCGGACGGCGGGAAGCGATGAGGATACGTCCAATCTTCTCGATGTCGTCGCGCTCGCCGCGTTCCAGGCGGACTTGAATGGGGAAACGTTCCCGACCTTCGATGGTGATGCTGGCATTCTTGCCGCCGATGGCAACTTCAACGGCATCGAGGACGTCGCGGACATTGAGGTTGTACCGCGCCAGCGCCTTCCGATCCACCTTCACATTGAGGTAGGGCTTGCCCTGGATCCGTGACGGAGAGACACCGGCTGCGCCGCGAATTTGTTTCACCACCTTTTCGACCTCGAACGCTTTTTCCTGAAGGGCATTCAGGTTGTCGCCGAATATCTTCACGCCGACCTGAGCTCGAATGCCGGTGTAGAGCATAAGAATTCGGTTTTCGATGGGCTGCAAAAACGCCGGGACATAACCCGGAACGCTCTTCATCTTCTCGGTCAATTCCGCCTTCAATTTCGCGACCGTCATCCCCTCGCGCCACGCGGGGTTGCGGAGGACGCGCGGTATCTTGATCCAGCCCAGCACGGTGCGGTTCGTTGCAATCCACTCCGGCTTGAGCGTGAGGGTTGTCTCCAGCATTTCCGTTGGCGCGGGGTCGGTGGGGGTCTCGAACCGGCCCAGCTTGCCGGCGACGGTTTCGATTTCCGGCACGCTGGCGAGCACCCGGTCCTGCCATGACATAACCCGCTGGATTTCCTTGAGGCCGGTCTTGGGATGCAACACCGGCATGTAGAGCAAACTTCCCTCGTTGAGCGGCGGCATGAATTCCTTGCCGAAGCCCTGCGTTAGGTCGGCGGTGCGCTCCCAGCCCCGATCCCGCAGATCCTTCACCCACGCGAGCGGCAGTCCGAACGCCGTCAACAGCGCCATCGCCAGCAACAGGGCCGCCCCGCCCATCACCGTTTTGCGATGTTGCAATGCCCAATTGAGCGCCGGATCGTAGAGTTTGAGCAGCAGGAGCATCACGGGGTTGTGACCTTCGCCGTGGAACGGCCCACGCACGAGCAGGCTGCAGAGGACCGGAACGAGGGTCACCGCGAGCAGGGTCGAACCGACCATCGCGAAGGTCTTGGTCCACGCGAGCGGATGAAACAACTTACCCTCGTGTCCGGTGAGCGCGAACACCGGCACGAATGCGAGGATGATAATGGCCATTGCGAAGAAGATGGGGCGACCGACCTGTTGGCATGCAATCAACGTCTGGTGCCAGGTTTCGTCGGGCGTCAGCCGGCCGCCTTTCTTTTCTTCCGCGTTCTCGCAATGACGCAGGACGTTTTCCGTGACCACGATCGCCGCATCCACCAGCACGCCAATGGCGATAGCGATGCCGGTCAGCGACATGATATTGCTGGTGATGTTGAATTCCTTCATCAAGAGGAACGAGATGAGAATTGAAATGGGCAGCGGCAACGTCACGATGAGGATGCTGCGGAAATGCCAGAGGAAGATAATGTGCGCGAGAGTGACGAGAATAATCTCCTCGATCAGTGCGTACTTGAGCGTGTCAATGGTGCGATCAATCAACTGGCTCCGGTCATAGAACGGCTTGATGGAAATGCCCGGCGGCAGGCTTTTCGAGATCTGGGCGATCTTTGCCTTCACCCGTTCGATGACTGCTTTGGCGTTCTCGCCCGTGCGCATGATCACCGTGCCGCCGACCGCCTCGTGTCCGTCAATGTCGAGCGCTCCGCGCCGGAAGTCGCCGCCAATTTGCACCGTGGCGATATCCTTCATATAGATGGGCGTGCCTTCGACGGCCTTGACCGGGATGAGTTCAAGGTCTTCCGTGCTCTCGATGAGACCGATGCCACGCAGGACGAACTCGGCGCCGTTCTCCTCGATGACCTTGCCACCGACATTGAGGTTCGCGTTTTGCACCGCTGTCATCACATCCATGATCGTGACATTCGCCGCCCGCATCTTCGGGGCGGAGAGTTCGATTTGATACTGTTTTACAAAGCCGCCGATACTCGCGACTTCCGCCACGCCCTGCACGCTGGCGAGCGGGTAACGAATGTGCCAGTCCTGCACGGTGCGGAGTTTGCCGAGATCGTAGCCGCCGTCGGGTGCTTGCGCGGGGTCCACATCGAGGTAGTACTGGTAGACCCAGCCAAGGCCGGTGGCATCCGGGCCGAGTTGCGGCTTCACCCCTTCCGGCATCGAGCCTTGCAGATAATTCAGCCGTTCCAAGACGCGTGTCCGTGCAAAATACGGGTCAACGTTGTCCTCGAAAATGAGAGTGAGCAGCGAGAAGCCAAACATCGAAGTGGCCCGCACATCCTTCACACCCGCCAATCCTTGCAAGCCGGTCGAAAGCGGATACGTCACCTGATCTTCGACTTCCTGCGGGCTGCGTCCCATCCAGTCTGCATAGACGAGCACTTGATTCTCGGTCAGGTCGGGGATGGCATCCACGGGCGTTTTGAACACCGCCCGAACACCGAGCGCGGTAATCAAGAGTGCGCCGCAGAAGACGAGCAGGCGGTTGCGCAAACTCCATTCGATGATGCCTTGAATCATAGTCGGTGCCGGGTGATCTGGAGTCCGCGCGCAGTCACGGAACCTCCGTTCCGCAATCCTGCATCCGGACGCCCATATACGGGTTGCTCATGAGGGGCTTCAATTGGATCCACTCCGCCGTTGCGGGTGCGCCGGGGAAAACATTTTTTGTCATCGGGCAACGAAACACTTTCAGGGTGGCAAACGCCTTATCCGTTCGACGGAGCACCTGGGCAAGCGCGACTTCAGCCCGGCTGAACCCATAAAATGTCTGACGCGCAGTCAAGAGATCGCCGGCTTTTTCAAAGTGGCTCGCGTCCTCAATGTTTCTCAGAAACGGATCCCATAATTTGTCTGCGCCCAAAAAGCGGTCCAGCAACGCGGGCATTGCCAGGTGAAGCTTTACCGCGTGCTGGTTAAACTCCGCCAGATTGTCGTCTGCGAGCGCGGTGGTGACGGCATCCGCGAGGGTGAAAAGTTTCTGGACCGCCGTGCGCTGTGCGGACGTCATTGCGGGCAGCGTAGAAGCGGGTCCGTTCGTGGCGGCGGGAGCGGCGATGGGTTCGGCAAATGTCCGGTTCATCTCCGCCTGTCCATCAATCAGCAGATTGCCATTCACCACCACCTTGTTGCCTGCGCTCAAGCCGGCAGCCACCTCGACGAGCGCGTCGCCACGCCGACCGAGCCTGAGCACGCGACGCGAGTAAGTCCCGCTTCCCTGATCGACATAGGCCACCGCCTCCGGACCGGTTTCGATGACAGCCGTGCGCGGAACCGTGAGCACCTCGGGCGCTTCCAGATGCACCCAGCCGTCCGCGTAAAGGCGATGCAGCAGGAAGCGCCGCCCCTCCACAACCGGGTTCGCCAACTCGACACGTACCTTGGTCGAGCGGGTCGCTTCCTCGAAATTAGGGTCGATAAACGTGATCTGGCCGGTAAATGTCTTACCCGGACGCGACGGCGTGGCGATATCTACTTTCAGCCCGAGTTTAATCCAAGGCAGGTCTTGCTCGTAGGCGCGGAACTGAAACCACATCGTCGAGAAGTCGGCGATTTCAAACAACCGTTCACCCTCCTGCACGTATTGGCCTTCATAAACAGTCTGAGCGACGACGGTCCCGCCGATGGGCGCGAGGATTTGCGAGGTCAACTGGTCGCCGGCCTTTTGGGGCAACGCCTCAATTTGAGCGGCCGTCAACCCCATCTGAAGCAAGCGCAGTGCCGTCGCAGCGCGCAACTCGCCGGATAGCGTCCGATACTCGCGCTCGGACTGGAGCAAGGTCGGGCTGTAGAACTCCACGAGGGGCTGGCCTTCCGTGACCTCCGCCCCCATGAAATTGACATGGAGTTTCTGAACACGGCCGGGTGTATAGGCCGTCAGGATGCGATGCCGTGTGGCATCATCATCGATGATGCCCGCGACCTGCAGAGTCTTTTTCAATGGACGGACTTGCGCTTCAGTGGTCTGGACGTTGATCACCTGAATCATCGTCTGGGTGAGTGGCACGACATCGCCGCCCCCGGTCGCGTCGAAGCCGGCGTCGCCTTCAAATACCGGCGTCAATTCCATGCCGCAGAGGGTGCATCGCCCGGGCTTGCCCGATTTGATCCACGGGTGCATCGCGCTCTGGTAATAGAGCAATTTACGTCCGGCGTTGACCGGTTGGCCGGAGGTCGCAGGGGAGCTCGGGCCGCTCGGATGAAATTTGCGCGTCGCCAACCACGTCACCGGAACGGCGACTGCGAGCGTCAGGAGAATGGCCAGGGATGTCTTCATGGGAAACGAGTCACGGTGGATTGGGCGGTGGGACGATGGAGCGAAGAGTTTCCAGCGCGACCCGGTGCGCGGCAACTAAGCGACGTTCTTCGAGCCGCGCATCGAGCAGGGAACGCTGGGATGCGAGGACGTCGAGCAGGCTGGCCTTCGAGCTAATCCACGCGTTCTGCGTCGATTCCGCAGCCTTGAGCGCACGTGGAATTACTTCCGTCGCAATGGTGCCTGCCTGGCGTGCCGTGGTCTCCGCCTCCGTGTGCGCGCCAACGGCTGCACCGCGCAGTTTGCGTCCGAGCGCCTCGACCTCGCGCTCCGCGGCGAGCTGTTTCTGCCGGGCGCGCTCGGAGTTGGCCCGATAGATGGAATTGTTTACCCACGGCAACGTCATCCGCGCTCCCACGATGGCTTGGCGAAAATCGCCGCCTGAGTACAGGCTCGACTCCACGCCAACCGAGAAGACCGGGCTGCGTTCGCGCTTCGCGACTTCGACTTCTGACTTGGCAAGGTTGGCCGTACTGAGCATGGCCTGAAGGGACGGGTTTACCGCAACGAGACGGCTCAACTCCCCGGTCAGGCCCGGCGTCAGATTCGCCGATTCCTCCAATCGAAGCACCGGCCACGGTGCCTCCGCTGCGCGGCCCAAGAGAATAGTGAGTTGCTGCGCCAACCGGATTCGCTGGCGCTGGGCGGAATCAATCTTCTGTCGTTCCTGCGCCACTTCGCTCTCGAGGCGCAACGCCTCGGACGCATTGGACATCGGATCCTTGAGTTTCTCGAGCGCATTGGCCGCCATGCGTTCGAGCCACACCAATTGACTCGCTTGAATGGCGAGCATTTCGTCAACCAGCGCCAGTTCCACCGCGGCTTGGGCGACCACCGTTTCCAGGCTCAACGCGGCGGAACGCGTCTCCGCCTCGAAGAGAAATCGTTCGGCATTCGCCCTCTCCTTGCGTGCCTCGTAAAGCCTCCTGCGCGGCAACGCTTGCTCGGCCAAGACAAGAATGTCGCCGTCGTCCCGGCGCCGGTTGTTCTCAGCGGCCATCACACCCAGCCCGGCCATGGGGTCTTCCCACTGCCGCACCGTGCGGACGCCCGCTTCGGCGGCGAGCAAACGCGCCTGGGCAGCGGCGACGGACGGATGATTCGTCCGAATCTCGGCGCGCAACAACTCAAGATATGCGGTGTCAAGGAGGCGAGGCGACTGGGCGAAAGCGGTCAGCCCGAGCGTGCCGAAGCCGATCAAAACGAGTGCCCAAGCCATCAAGGCCGGCAGTATCCATTTAGCAATCATGATCCTTTGGTATTGGTTAAGGATTTCAAGTAAGGGACGGAAACCTTCCGTGACGACGAGGCACGGAACGGGGAGGGGAGCGTCGGATTTCATCCCACGCACGGGCGCGGGGCGGAATCAACTTAACCGACGGAGGGAGGAGCGAGGCTACGGCACGCCGGACCCAGGCACACCAAGGGCGTGAAGACCCAATCGCGGGTAACAACTGGGCACGAGAAGGAAGCTTCCAGTTGTGATTCGGGCGCATCCAGCGGGAGCGAAATCAGAACGAGCAAGTAGAGCGTATGAAGCGGTGGAACGATGAGCGTCGAGGCATCACTGTTGGCCAGCATCGTCTTCAAGGTCGGGCACATCATGGGGGTCGACGGAGCGGGAGGGGTTGGCCCAGCTGAGCCATCGTGACCGTGACAGCACTGTGTACCGGTGACCGGAAGCGAACCGTGGCAGGAGGGTTGCACCTCGCCTCCACTCCCTTCGAAAGAATGGCAATGCAGAACGCACAGGGCCTGCGCCACGACGAACACGCCGAGCGCCATCGCCGCCACGAAGCGGAACAATGGACTCACGGCCTTCGGGCACAAACTCATGCCGGGACCCTAAGCAATTGCGGTGCTCACCGCAACCCCAGGGTTTCCCTCCAATCCAATTGACGATCCACCCAGCGGCGGAGCGGCCCCGTTAACGCCAGCGTGTCGAGCTCCTGACGGGTTACCCATCGGCCTGGATTTTCAGCCGCCCATCGCCACTTTTTTTCCGCCCGCACCGCGAAGATTTCCTGCGTAATGCGATGATGGGTGATGGAGTGTCGCAGAATTCCCATCGCGCGAAATTCATCCGAGGAAATCCGCAGCCACTGCGCCAACGGCTCGACGGCTCCGCTATTGCCGACCGTCAATTCCAAGTGCGGAAACTCCCAGAGGCCGCCATTGACCGCATCCATCGCCCGCTGTTGAACCAGGATTTTGCCGGCTTGTTCCACGATTGCCGTCGCGTACCGGAGCGAAATCGTCGTCGCTGGGCGAGCCCGTTCGGGAAAACGATCGACCATTCCGCGACGAAAGGCGACACACCCTGTCCGCAATGGGCAGGCGTTGCAGCGCGGTCCAGTGGGCGTGCAAAGCGTTGCCCCCAATTCCATCATCGCTTGGTTCAAATCCGAACAGGCACGCTCGTTCGATCTCCCAACCCCCGCGGCAGCCTGAACCCAGGCTTCCGCTCGTTGCCAAAGATCCGCATTGATCGCACGGCTTTTCGGGTCCCCGGCCACCGCAAAGTACCGGGTCAACACCCGGATGATGTTTCCATCGACGATCGGCGTTGGTTGATTGAAAGCGATCGAACAAATCGCGCCCGCCGTGTAGCGGCCGATCCCGGGAAGTTGGAGCACCTGATCGAATTCGTCGGGGAACCGGCCGTCATGAGAGGTCATAATCTCCCGGGCGGCACGCAACAGATTTCTCGCCCGCGAATAGTAGCCCAATCCCTCCCAAAGCTTGAGTACGGCCTCGGCCTCGGCCTCGGCCAAGGCTCGGATATCCGGAAGCCGACGCATCCAACGCTCCCAATACGGAATGACGGTTTTTACCTGCGTCTGCTGCAACATGACCTCCGAAATCCAGATGCCGTACGGGTCGCACGTCTGTCGCCAGGGCAGATCCCGGGCTTCGCGCCGGAACCACGACAGCAGGCGCCGGACCGCTGCCCGGACCTCCGACCCCGGTGCAGCCGGTTGGGTCGCGACCCGGTGGCGTCGCTCAGCATTCACAATGGCCGAGGGTAAAGTGACCGGTTGCTCGGAGCGATACCAAGCGTCCTGCGGCTGCCATTAAAGGCCAATAGGATTCTTCCATTTACCGCCTTCGCTCCCCCATTCTTTGTCCGGCCGATGAGGATCTGGCTGCCTGGAATTGAATTTGATCCGTCATCGCAGGTGGGCCACGCATCACTCCCAGTGTCATTTTCTATCCGGTCGCGGACACCGCCACAGTGTTGGCCGGTGGTCGTTCCGATCGGCCCCGCGCGGAAAGCCATTGTTGTCCACGGCGAGCCAGATGTTCTCGGCGTCCACCGCGAGCCCCTCGACAAAGCCAAAAGGATACGGGTGGGCATACCAATTTAACGGCGCAGTCTCAATTCCGGCGTAGTCGAACTCGGCCAGCACGGCATGCGTGACCGGGTTCACGCGCAACACGCAGCGGCTCTCGCGACAGAGCACCCAGAGTTCGCTGCCAAACCAGCACAGGTCCGTGTAATGAATATCGCGTGCCGCCCGGCCGATGGGTGCGACTTGGAAATCGTCCACGATCTTCAGCGTGGCCAGATCCACCACGATGATGCGGCCGACGCTTCGTTCGTTGGCAACGTAGAGCTGCCCACCCCCCACTGCGAGGCCCTCGAAGCTGGCGTTGGGCTCCGCGTTGAACCACTTCGCCACCGGCGTCCAGTCCAGGGGCAGCCGCTCGACGGTCTTCGAGCGCGGGTCCAGGCGCAGAATCCAGCGCCGGCCTTCCTCACAGACCAGCAGACGTCCAGCCTCATCCCGCGCCAACCCCTCGAAATCGAAGCGACCCGGCGACTTTTCCCCGACCAGCGGCGCAAGCTGCCGGAGTGTGAAGGCGTCCGGCAGCGCGACGAGACGGGCGGTTCCATCTTGGGCGCCGAACTCGATCCGATAAACGCCGGGCACCTTGTCGTTGACCGTGAGTAACGCGCCGTCCGGCAGAAGCAACAGCGCCGAGGCGTCGAAGCGGACTTCGCCGGGTGAGTCAAGCCGCCACGTCTGTGCGGCGCGCAGTGGGTGTCGGATCGGCGTGGTTGGACGCTCGGAGGCGGACTGGCCCGAAGTGGCGCAACCCGCGCCCAGTATCAGAGTCAGCAGCCAAGGTAATGTCGTTCGAAAGAGTCCTCGCATCGCCGCAGTTATACTCCACCGACCGACGCGGGCGCAACCATCGGAGGTCCGACGGGCTTGACGTTGTGCTTGCGCCCGTCGATCGTGATCCATGCCTGCTTCCGCAGGCCGAAGACAAGTTCGTGACCGGTTTACTGGCATTCTCCGTACTGGCATTGGCGTTGGCGTTCACTCCGCGGCTCCTTTCGGCGGCGGAGTCAGTAAGCTTCAGCCGAGCGGTGCTACCGATTTTTTCCGAGCACTGTTTCGCCTGCCACGGGCCGGACGTCAGCCAGGTCAAGGGCGGCTTCCGACTGGACCAACGCGAGAGCATCACCAAACCTGCCAAGTCCGGGTCCATTGCCGTCGTGCCGGGAAGACCCCAGGAGAGCGAGTTGCTCAAGCGGATTGCCGCGACCGACCCGGAGGACTTGATGCCGCCCCCCTCTTCGCATAAGCCGCGCCTGAATCCGGCACAGATCAGGACGTTGGAGCAGTGGATTGCAGAGGGTGCGCCGTGGGGAAAGCACTGGGCTTTCGAGCCGCCGGTGCGCTCTGCGGTTCCAAAAGTTCACGCCACCCCGTCCCAGGCTCAGAACCCCATCGACAACTTCATCATCGAACGGCTGAGCGTGCTGGAACTGAATCCAGCGCCCACCGCGCCCAAACACACATTGCTTCGCCGCGTGTCATTTGACCTGACCGGCCTGCCGCCGACGCCGGAGGAAGTCGCGGCGTTCGAGCAAGACGACGCTCCCGGCGCGTTTGCGAAAGTCGTCAGGCGCCTTTTCGATTCGCCACACTTCGGCGAGCGCATGGCGATGTGGTGGCTGGACGCCGCGCGCTATGCGGACACAGACGGATTTCAAAGCGACGCCGACCGAACAAACTGGCCGTGGCGGGACTGGGTGGTCGCGGCGTTCAACGCCAACCGGCGCTTCGACCAATTCACCCTGGAGCAGTTCGCGGGCGACCTGCTGCCGGACGCCACGGACGAGCAGAAGCTCGCAACCTGTTTTCACCGTAACCACATGACCAACGGCGAGGGCGGGCGGGACCCGGAAGAATCGCGCGTGGACTATGTCCTCGACCGCGTCAACACAATCGGCACCACTTGGCTCGGGCTGACGTTGGGTTGCTGCCAGTGCCACTCGCACAAGTTTGATCCGGTCTCGCAAGCGGACTACTACAGCCTGACCGCGTTCTTCAACAGCATCGATGAAGACGGCAAGGCGGGCGATGGCGCGAAGCCCTATCTTTCCTACGCATCGCCGCTGGCGGCGCGCGCGGTCGCCGAGGCGCAGCAACTGGTTGAGGAGCGAAAGCCCGCGGAAGCGCGCGCGCGCCAGGAGGCGGAACAGCCATTTGCCCAATGGCTCGCGGCGCGAGTGACCGAAGTAAGCGGCGGCTTCTCGGCGTGGCATGTTTTGCGAGCGACCACCGTGGAAAGCATCGAGGGTTCACAACTCGCGCAGGAGGCCGATGGCGCGGTGCAAGCTTCCGGGCCGAATCCGAACCAGGACGACTACCGCTTCATCACTTCGGTACCCTTGCCGCGCGTAACGGGCTTGAAACTGGAAGTACTGCCGCATCGCTCGCACACGGGAGGCCGGTTTTCGCGGGGCAAGTCGGGAGAGTTCATTCTCACGGACATCAAGGTGCAGGTGCGCCGCCGCGGCAGCTCGCAGATCCGGGACCTGGTGGTGAACGGCGCGCTGGCCGATTATTCACCGGCGACGAAAGACCCGCGCAGCTACGGTGACATCAAGGGTGTGCTCGACGACGATCCACGCAACGGCTGGACGACCCAGGGCGCGACCCACATCACGCCACATGCCGCCCTCTTCGCCCTGGCGGATCCCGTCGCGCTGGAACCGGACGAGGAACTCGTGTTTGAACTGCGGCAACGCTCCACGGAGGGTGATTCGAACATCGGTCGGTTCCGGCTTTCCGCGAGCGCCGAACCCGGCGAGGCGGTGCGCAGCCTGAAACCAACCCCGCTGGAGGATCTCGCGACGGCCGCCATCGACGACGCGGCAAAGATCGAACCAGGGCTGCGCGCCCGCCTGTTTGAGCAATTCCTCGAAGACCACGGGCCGTATCGCGGATCCAAGGCCGCGCTCGAACGGGCCGGGCGGCAACTCGCGGAGATCAAGAAGTCGTCGGGGAAGCTCAACGTAATGGTGCTCGCCGAGCGCCTGCAGCCTCGCGACACCTTCGTGCTTCAGCGCGGGGTCTGGGACAAACCTGGAGAAAAAGTGCCGCACGGGGCACCCGCTGCCATTGCACCCTGGCCTGCGGACGTCGAGAAAACGCGGCTCGGGCTGGCGCGCTGGATCGTCTCCCGCGGCAACCCGCTCACTGCGCGGGTAATCGTGAATCATTTGTGGCAAATGCTTTTCGGCGCCGGCCTGGTGCGCACGGCGGAGGACTTTGGCTTGCAGGGGGAACGGCCGACGCACCCGGAGTTGCTCGACTGGCTGGCGGTGGAGTTCATCGAAAGCGGCTGGGATCTTCAGCGCGTGCTCACCCTCATTGTGACGAGCGCGACGTATCGCCAAGACTCGGCGATCTCGACGGCGTTACTCGCCCGCGACCCAGAGAATCGCTGGCTCGCGCGCGGACCGCGCTTTCGCCTGCCGAGTTGGATGCTGCGCGACTCGGCGCTGCGTGCATCCGGCCTGTTGAATCCCGCGGTCGGAGGGCCGCCGGTAAAGCCCTACCAACCCCAGGGGGTGTGGGAGGAGATGTTCATGGGCCGGTTCAAGTGGGAACCGAGTGAAGGGGCCGCTCAATATCGCCGCACTCTCTACACTTTCTGGCGGCGCGCGATTGCGCCCACGTTCCTTTTTGACACCGCGCAGCGTCGAGTTTGCGAAGTCCGCACGCCGCGCACGAACACTCCGCTGCAAGCGCTCACACTGCTCAACGACGAAACCTTTCTCGAAGCCTCCCGCGCCCTCGCGACCCGGATGCTCCAATGGTCCACCCACCCCAGGGCGCGGCTCCAATTCCTCTCCCATCGCATCCTTTCCCGCGCTGCCACCGAGCGCGAACTCACGGTGCTTCAGCGCGAACTCAAACGCGCCCTCGACCACTACCACGCTCACCCAGACGAGGCCGTGAAGTTGCTCCAAATCGGCCAAACCCCGCCGGACGCTCACCTCGACCCCGCTGAACTCGCCGCGCACATGGTCGTGGCCAGTCTCGCGCTCAACCTCGATGAATCCATTACCCATGAATGACCGGGACGCGAACACGGCGGGCCGAGCGCCGGATTCTGAAATCAGCGGGCCGGAGTCTCCCCTGCATATCACCCGCCGCTATTTCCTCGGCCAATGCACTGGGCTCTCCCTCGGCGCGATGGCGCTGCAGTCGCTACTCGGTCGTACCGTCGCCGGGCCCGTTGCCGGCGTTGAGGCTATGGGACAGCCCCATCTGCCGCATTTCGCACCCAAGGCGAAGCGCGTGATATTCCTCACACAATCCGGCGGACCTTCGCAAATCGAACTCTTCGACGAAAAACCCGGCCTCATGAAATGGGCGGGCGTCGAGCTTCCCGAATCCGTACGCCAGGGCCAGCGGCTCACCACGATGACCGCAAACCAGCCACAACGGATCAAGCCCGCAGCGACCCAGTTTTCCCACTGCGGCCGGAGCGGCGCCACCCTCAGCGAGTGGCTGCCACACTTGCAGCAAGTGGCGGATGACGTGTGCTTCATCAAGTCCATGCATACGGACCAGATCAATCACGCGCCCGCCATGACGCAGTTCCTCACCGGCCACCCGATTCCCGGCCGGCCGAGCATGGGTGCCTGGCTGAGCTATGGTCTCGGCAGCGCCAATCGAAACCTGCCCGATTTTCTCGTGCTGATTTCCAAAATGCAGCGTCCCAGCGATCAGCCGCTTTACGACCACTATTGGGGCAGCGGATTTCTGCCCTCGCGTTACCAGGGCGTGAAGCTCCGCAACGCCCGGGATCCCGTGCTTTATCTCCGCGACCCCGACGGCCTCCCGCGGGAATTGCGCCGTGGCATGCTGGACGGCCTGGGCGAGCTGAACCAAATACGCTTGGATCAAACCGGCGATCCGGAGATTGCGACTCGCATCCGCCAGTACGAAATGGCCTATCGCATGCAAAGCAGCGTGCCGGACCTGACCGATCTCAGCGACGAACCCGACGAAGTCTTCAACCTTTACGGACTGGATTCACGCCGCCCCGGCAGTTACGCGGCGAACTGCATTCTCGCCCGCCGTCTGGTTGAGAGGGGGGTACGCTTCATCCAACTTTTTCATCCCGACTGGGACCATCATAGCCGGCTGACGTCGTGGTGCACCGCGCGTTGCCGCGACACCGACCAACCCAGCGCCGCGCTAATCAAGGATCTCAAACGGCGCGGTCTGCTCGAAGAAACGCTCGTCATCTGGGGTGGCGAGTTTGGCCGGGGCGTGGCTGGCCAGGGGAAATGGGACAGCCCGGAAGCAGGCCGTGATCATCATCCGCGCTGCTTCACCCTGTGGCTGGCCGGCGGCGGAGTGAAACCCGGCGTTACCTACGGCAAGACCGACGAGTTTAGCTACAACGTGGTTGAAAATCCCGTCCATATCCGGGACTTGCACGCCACCGTGATGCAGTTGCTCGGGATCAACCACGAGCGCTTTACCTACCGCTTCCAGGGCCTGGACTTCCGCCTGACCGGCGTGGAACGGGCGCGTGTGGTGCAGGAAATCCTCGCTTGATTCGGTGCAACATTAACCCCTTGTCACTGCCCAGAGTTCGGGCGAACGTTCCTCGAGATCAAATTATTCAACAAACCGACCCCCCCCATGAGAACTCTATCTACCCCACGGATCCAGGGCCTGTCAGCACGATTGGGGCGGGCATTCACTCTGATCGAGCTTCTCGTCGTTATCGCTATCATCGCCATTCTCGCCGGGATGCTGCTGCCCGCCCTGGGCAAAGCGAAAGACCGGGCATTGCTGGCAAATGATCTCAATAACCTCCGGCAGGTGATCCTGGCCGCGAACATCTTTGCCGGGGACAACGGCGATTACATTCCCTACGCCAGCTGGGCTGATTGCGCAGAACGCGATTCGTGGTGCACCGCCAGGGGAATTCCCAATGGCGAAGGTAAGGCGGACAACGCCATCTGGACAAATCAAGTCGCCTACTTCAAGCGCAGCCAGCTCGGTAATTATATTGGCAACGAGCGCGTGCTCACATGTCCGAAGGATTTTGCGGAGCGTTCGAGCGGCCAGGCGGCGGCAGATTACAAACGCCGCAACATCAAGATCACGAGTTATCTCTGGAATGGCTCGACGATCGGGTTTGCCACCAGCGACAAGCCCGAGGCGTTTTCGAAGTTCAAGCTGGCCGATATGCGACCCACGGGCATGTTGATGTGGGAAGCACCCGCCGAGATGGATGCCTTCCTCTTTAATGACGTGGGCAGTTCGCCGTTTGAAGGAATCTCGCAGCGTCATGCCAGCTCCAGAAGAGCGCGTAGCCAGACCGAAAACGCCAGTGGTATCGCGACGTTCGGCGATCTTTCTGGACGCGCGTTCACAATGAAATTCTCCGCGTGGTTCACCCGGCCCTATGCCGGAACCACCGTCTGGCCCGCGACTCCTGCCTTCGACGGCCCGAATGACGCCTGGTACTCTCTTTCCACCAGGAATGGCGGCTGGCCTCCGTGATTTCCTCAAGGAATTATGATTGCCCGGCCCTTTCATTCGATGGCTCCTCTCTTCCACGGGTCGCTCCCGGCGGCTCTCGCGGTCGGCTCGATCGCCATTATGAGCCACGCGGCGACACCTGCGCCCCTCCTGCCGTACAACACTGAGGCCGCCACCAACGGCCCGATGCCCGCCGCTGAAGTCGTCGTCAAAACCCAACTTCCCCCCGGTTTCCGCCTTTCCGTTTTCGCCACCGAGCCGGACGTGCAACAGCCAATCGCAATGGCGACCGATTCGCGGGGCCGCCTCTGGGTCGCGGAGAACTATACCTACTCGGAACGGACGGTCGGATATCACAAGGAGTTGCGGGATCGCGTCGTCGTCTTCGAAGACACCGATAACGACGGGCGCTTCGACCGACGCACCGTGTTCTGGGAGGGCGCAGAACGGCTGACGAGCATTGAGATCGGACTGGGTGGCGTCTGGGCGCTCGCATTGCCCAACTTATTCTTCATTCCGGATGAGAATGGCGATGCGATTTCCGACGGGCCCCCGGAACGGGTCCTCGATGGGTTCGAATATCAAAACGGCCGACATACCGTGGCGAATGGTTTGCGCTGGGGACCGGACGGCTGGCTCTACGGCCGGCACGGAATCCAGAGCACGTCGCAAATCGGTCGGCCCGGCGCGCCCCTCGAACAACGCACGGCGATCAATGTCGGTATCTGGCGTTACCACCCGACGCGCCGGGTCACTGAAGTGGTTGCCCAAGGTACCACCAATCCATGGGGGATGGATTGGGACGCACGCGGTGAACTCTTCTTCATCAACACGGTCATCGGCCACCTCTGGCACGTCGTCCCCGGAGCGCATTACCGGCGGATGTATGGCGATGATCCCACACCGCACGTCTATGAGTTGATCGAACAAAGTGCCGACCATGTTCACTGGGCGACCGGTGAAACATGGACCGACGTGCGCAAAGGACTGAGCCCGGTTACGAGTGCGACGGGGGGCGGCCATGCGCACACGGGTCTGCTCATTTATCAGGGCGGACAATGGCCTGAAATGTGGAACGGCAAATTACTCACCATCAATTTCCATGGCCGGCGGCTCAACGTCGAACAACTCGACCGCCGAAGCAGCGGCTTTGTCGCGCGCCACCAGCCCGACGCCTTCTTCTTTGCCGATCCCTGGTTCCGGGGCATTGACTTGGTCGCAGCACCGGATGGAGGTGTCTTCGTGAGCGACTGGAGCGATGCCGGCGAATGCCACGACCAAGATGGCATCCACCGCATGAGCGGGCGCATCTACAAGCTTACCTACGGAGAACCGAAAAAGGGGGTGAAGCAGGATCTAACGACGGCCAACGACGTTGAGCTCGCAACGCACCAGACCCGTGCCAATGACTGGGAGGCGCGGCAGGCGCGACGTATTCTCGCGGATCGCGCTCGGCGGGGCGTTGATTTGAGCGCGGGCCGCAATGAACTGGATCGGCTGGCAAAAGCAGACCCGAACCCGGTCACCCGGCTCCGCGCGCTGTGGGCGCTGCACGTGTCCGGCGGAGTCGAGCCCGTGCTGCTGCAAATGAAGATGTCCCGATCGGAAAGCGAGCGTGCCTGGGCGATTCGCCTCATGGAAGACGCCGCCCACTCAAGCCCATCGGCGTCGGAATCTTTCCAGCGTTTTGTCGACTTCGACCTTCCGCGCATCGCGGCGTCCGAAACGTCTGCGCTCGTGCGCTTAACGCTCGCCTCCCTGCTCCAAAAACTACCTCTCGCCCAACGCCCAGCACTCGCCCGGTCGCTCTTGGCTCACTCCGAAGACGCCGAAGACCGCAACCTGTCCTTGATGCTGTGGTATGGCATTGAGCCGTTGGCCACGATAGATGCACGGTTCATTGATTTGATTGCCACCGCGCAAATCCCGCGTGTGCAGCGATTGGGCGCACGCCGGCTTGCCGAAGACATCGAGGGCGAGCCGCAGCGTGTGGAGGCCCTGCTCTCGGCCATCACCCAGAATATTTCCCCCGCGTCACAGCAGGCGGTTCTCGATGGGCTCGCGGATGGATTTGTCGGGCGACGTCAAGTTACCAAACCCGCTTCCTGGAGTACGGTTGAATCCAAACTGGGCGCCGGTGCAGACGATCCGTTGAGGAACCGCATTCGCGACCTGAGCGCGCTGTTTGGCGACGGACGAGCCCTCGACCAAATTAAGCAGGTCGCCCTCAGCAAGGAGGCCGACCTGCCGCGCCGCCGCGCCGCCCTGCAATCCTTGATCGACGCGCGTGCGGACGGCTTGCGCGGGATTTGCGAGCAATTGCTGCCGATTCGCGAACTCTCCGGAGTGGCGGCCAGCGGGCTCGCCTTGTTCGACGACCCAACGATCGCCGACCGCCTTGTCGCCGAATGGCCTAACCTCTATGGCGCTGAGCGTTCCCCTGTGATGAACGCGCTGTTATCGAGACCCGCCTGGACGGGGAAATTGCTCGACGCCATCGCCGCAGGGAAGTTTCGACGAACCGATCTCGGCGTCCCGCAAGCGCGGCAGATCCGGGGATTGAACAATGAGACGCTCATGCGCCGACTGACCGAAGTTTGGGGTACCATTCAGGATACCGACGAGACAGCTCGGCAGCAGGCTCTCCGCCGGTGGCAGCAAAAGCTCACACCCGACGCCTTAGAGCGCGCGAATCCGATCGAGGGACAAAAGCTCTACGCAACCACATGTGGCACCTGCCACAAACTTTACGGGACCGGAGGCACCCTTGGACCGGACCTTACCGGTGCCGGCCGGCAAACTCTCGATTACTTATTGGAGAACATTCTTTTCCCGAGTGCGGTTGTGCCGGCAGGTTTCCAGCAGACAACGCTTACACTCAAGGACGGACGATCGTTGAGCGGTGTCATTCGCAGCCGGAACGCGCAAGCCGTGTTGTTCGAAATGATTGGCGAGTCCATCACGGTGAGTCGGGCAGAAATCCAGGAAGAAACGACGTCGCTGCTCTCGTTCATGCCGGACGGTCAGCTCGACGCGCTGACGGATCCCCAGGCCATCGACTTGATCGGCTACTTGATGAGTTCCGCACCGCCGCAGGCGAGGCAGTAGCCCGGTCGGATAGCGTCCGACCCCCATGCCGTGAATGCTACCCTCAATTCCCACACCTGCAAACTCAACCCCGACCAGGCAAAAACCCTCGAGGCGATCGTCCGGACGGAAGGCTACGAACTGAGAGAGATCCCCTACGCCCGGTTTGCCGGGGCGAAGAAGGACCACAACGTCGTGTTCTACGAAAGTGGGAAACTCGTCGTGCAAGGCAAGGGAACCCGGGAATTCATCGAGTTTATCCTGGAGCCGCGCGTCTTATTGGAAGCTCGGCTCGGCTACGAGACGGTGTTAAATCCGGAGTTACTCGACCCGCGATTCGGCGTGGATGAATCGGGTAAGGGTGATTTTTTCGGTCCCCTCTGCATCGCCGGCGTCTATGTCAACGCCGGTGTCATCACCGCATGGAAAGACCTGGGCATCCGCGATTCGAAGAGTATTGGCAATGATCGCCGGATCGGCGAACTCGCCGAACGGATCCGGGAAACTCCCGGTTGCGTCCATACGGTCGTACCGATCGGAAATGAAGCCTATAATCGGCTCCATGCCAAGATGCGGAGCGTCAATGCCGTCCTCGCGTGGGGCCACGCGCGCGTCATTGAAAACCTGATGCTTCAGCGGCATCGCATGAACCCCCTGCCCATCCGGGCGATCAGCGACCAGTTTGCCGCCAGCAAGGAAACGGTGGCCAAGGCGTTGCTTTCGCTCGGCCGTGAACTCGAGCTCGTCCAACGTCACCGGGCCGAGGAGGACATTGCGGTGGCCGCCGCCTCGATCTTGGCACGCCACGAATTCGTGACCCGGCTCGACCGGCTTGGGAAAGAAGCCGGGATCGAATTGCCCAAAGGGGCTTCCGCCGCCGTGGAAAAGGCGGGGCGCGACTACGTGGCACGGCACGGAGCCGATGCATTGCAAAAAGTGGCCAAGATGCATTTCCGCACGAGCTACCGGGTGCTCGGTCTCCCGGAACCACCCCGCGTGGAATGGAAGCGCTCCCCGAAGGCCGCCAAATAGGCCCCGTTGTCACGACGCGCTTTCCCGTCCGTCACGATCGCTTCGATGGGCGAATCGAACTTACTTCCAATTCACGACCGAATGACGCAAGTACAAAATCCCCTCGACCAGCCCGTGGGTCCCTCTCTCCCAGGTTGGAGTCCGCCGCCGCGCCCCGCGCCGCAACCCATGTCAGGGCGCTTCTGCCGAGTCGAACCGTTGGAGCCGGCAACTCATGCCGCCAGTTTGCACCGGGAAAATTCGCTGGATCCAACGGGTGCCATGTGGACGTACCTGCCGTATGGCCCATTCCAGTCGTCGAAGACGTATCGGGAGTGGCTGGCGGAGTGCGCGCGCAGCCGCGATCCTCTGTTCTTCGCCATCGTCGACCCAGAATGGCCCACCCTCGAACGGGCATTCAAACAATGGCTCGCCCCCACGAACTTCGATCCGCAGGGACGTCAGCGGGTGCGCCTATCGGAATTGACGGCACCGCTGCGGAGCGGCAAGTCCGGTTCTTAGGATGACCTTTCAAAAATCGAAGGAACTCAAACTGGAAGACTGCCTGCGTCACGGGCTCGCCTCCGGCGCAGAGCTGTTTGTGGTGGAAGGTGATTCCGCATCGATCGCCGTGAAAGTGAGGCGCGACCCCACCTTCCAGGCCGTGCTGCCCATGCAGGGTAAGCCCCTCAATGCCGTCCGTGCAGCCGGGAGCAAAGTCGGTTCCAACCGGCAGTATAGAGCACTAATCGACACTCTGGGTGCCGGCTGGGGCGCTTCATTCGACCTGGGTAAGCTACGCTATGACCGCGTACTCCTGCTGATGGATCCCGATGCCGATGGCATCCACTGCGGCGCTTTGATGCTGATGTTCTTTTACCGTTGGATGCGGCCAATGCTCGACAGTGGACGCATTGAAACCGTCCATGCCCCCATGGGCGAAATAAGTCACCCCGGCGGAGCGGGGCGGCGGTTTGCTTATACCGAGGCACAATATAGAGGGTTGCCTGATCGACCTGGCGGCCCCGACTCGCCCCCCGTGAGCAAGGTGCGATTCCGAGGCTTGGGGGGCATGGAACAGCGAGTGCTCGCCGAGACCTGCCTCGTTCCAGCCACCCGGCTTGCCAGTGTCATGACGGCCGCTGACGCGGAGAAGGCCATCGAGCTTTTCTGCATGACTGCCGAGCGCCTGGATTGGACCCAGTCGAGGCGGGGAGAATTGAAGCAGGGAGAATTCGAATTCCTCTGATGCGGGATCACTTTTCGGCCATTCAAACCGCTTCAAACCGGGCTAAACATACTTGAGCCGGCGCACACACAGAGATTGTCAGCCCCAGTCCGGTCGCTACGATGGGCCCATGCGTTCCATCACCCACTCCCTCCTGCTTGCCCTCTCCGTGGCTCTGGCTCGGACGGCGCCAGCGTTCGCCGAAACCCCGCGCGCCCTGCCCGCAGGCCAGATTCCCAACGACACTCGCCTCCAGCCGGTAAAAGATCTGGACGGCTACTTCCCGTTCACGCCTCCGACATCGAAGGAGGCTTGGGCAAAGCGCTCCGAACGCGTCCGCCGTCAGATCCTGGTTTCACAAGGCTTATGGCCCATGCCGACGAAGACCCCGCTCAACGCCGTTATTCATGGTCGTATTGAGCGCGATGATTACACCGTGGAAAAGGTTTTCTTTGAGAGTGCCCCGGGGTTCTTCGTGACCGGCAATCTGTACCGTCCCAAGAACGTCACGGGCAAAGTCCCGGCGGTCCTTTTCGCCCATGGCCACTGGAAGGACGCCCGGCTTTCCGAGAGCAGCGACGACGAGGTGCGGCGGGAGATCGCCAATGGAGAAGAGCGGTTTGAGAATGGTGGCAAGAGCCGGTTCCAATCGATGTGCGTGCAGCTCGCACGCATGGGCTGCGTGGTTTGGCAGTGGGACATGCTGGGCGACTCCGACTCGAAGCAAATCTCAAGCGCTCTCAATCATGGCTTCGCGAAACAGCGTCCCGAAATGAACACGACCGAAAACTGGGGGCTCTTCAGCCCTCAGGCTGAGGCGCACCTCCAAAGCACGATGGGACTGCAGACGTGGAACTCCATCCGTTCGCTTGACTTCGTACTCAGCCTACCTGAGGTGGATCCCGAGCGTGTCGCGGTCACAGGCGCGAGCGGTGGCGGCACCCAAACGATGATTGCCTCGGCCATTGATCCCCGGGTGAAGTTGTCGTTTCCCGCTGTGATGGTGAGTACCTCGATGCAGGGCGGTTGCACGTGCGAGAATGCCAGCCTGCTCCGCGTCGGCACTGGTAACATCGAGTTTGCCGGTCTCTTCGCGCCCAAGCCGTTGGGCATGACTTGCGCCAACGACTGGACCAAGGAGATATCCACGAAGGGATTTCCTGAACTCCAGAAGCTCTACGCGTTTCTGGGAGCGCCGGACAATGTGATGCTCAAGCGGGGCGAATATTTTCCCCACAACTACAACGCCGTCTCCCGTTCCGCCTTCTACGGGTGGCTGAACCGGCACTTCAAACTCGGCCAAAAGGAGCCGGTCATCGAGCGCGAGTATCCACGACTGACCGGAGCACAATTGACTGTCTGGGACGCTCAACATCCCGCGCCTCCAGCGGCCGATCCCGACTTCGAACGGCGCCTCTTGCGGATCTGGCATGAGGATGCGGAAAAGCAGCTGGCCGAACTCGCCGCGAAGTCGCCGGAACGCCACCGCGAAGTGCTTCGCGGCGGCTGGGACATCATCCTCGACGGCGGTCTCGACGACGTCGGAGACGCCTCGTGGGAAATGACGGACAAGAAAGACCAAGGAGGTTGGATCCAGATGGCGGGGCTGTTGCGAAACACGCGCCACCACGGGGAGTTGCCCGCCGTGTTCTGCTACCCGAAGCAATGGAATGGGCACACCGTCGTCTGGCTTACCGCTGCGGGCAAGGCCGGCCTGTTCACGGAAAGCGGCTTGCTCAAGCGGGAAATTCAGACGCTCGTGGACTCGGGTGCCACCGTGCTCGGTCTCGACCTGTTATATCAGGGTGAATTTCTCGCCGATGGGAAACCACTCACCCAGACACCGCGGGTGGCGAACCCACGCGAAGCGGCCGCCTACACCTTGGGCTACAATCCGGCCGTGTTTGCCCATCGCGTGCACGACGTGCTGACTGCCGTGAAATACATTCGCGGGAATGAGCGCCCCTCGAAGCAACTCAGCTTGGTTGCGCTCGACCGAACCGGTGCGATCGCCGCTGCTGCCCGCGCACAGGCTGGCAACGCAATCGATCGTGCAGCCATCCACACGGGCCGCTTCCGCTTCGGAAAGGTGCTCGATCTCCGCTCCCCGGACTTCCTTCCCGGCGGAGCAAAGTATGGCGACGTCACGGGGTTGCTGGCGCTGGGATCCGGCAAGCTGAAGGAAATAGAAGAAAAAGATGATGGAGCCGTGGCCGTGGAGTGGTTGCGGAACTGAAATTGGCGGACAACGTCAGGTCACCCAACCATGAAAACGTTCCCAGCCTTCGCGGTCCTGCTGGTCGTCGCAGCCACACTTCCCGTTTCGGCCGCCGAGCTGTCAGCGCCGCTCACTCTCGAACGTAGTAATCACTTCCTCATCGTCCACGGTCCCCAAATTCCGAGCGGCGCGTTCAAGATCAACTATCTCGAAGCTTACTGCCGGGCCGGGTCCACCGATGCGGACTGGGTGAAGCACACCGTCATCAAGCACACGTCGGAGCTGGTTTCGGTGAGCGCGGACAAGACGGTGATGAAGCTCAAAGACACACTCGCCGACGGTGTCACGGTCGAGCACACGATCACGGCGAAGACGGACGAAGTGGATTTTAAAGTCGTCGCGCACAATCCCACGACGACACGATCCGAGGCGCATTGGGCGCAAGCGTGTCCGCGGCTCGACGACTTCACGGGCTTCAACGACCCGAAGAGCAAAAATCTCGATGATTACCTGCCGAAGTGTTTCCTGTTCCTTGATGGCAAGCTCGAGCGGATGCCGACGCGCGAATGGGCGAAGACGGCGCGCTACATTCCCGGCCAGGTTTGGTGCCCAAAGAATGTCCCGCGCACGGACGTGAACCCGCGTCCACTCAGCCCGCTCGTGCCGAGCAATGGGTTGATCGGTTGCTTCAGCGGCGACGAGAAACTGCTCTGGGCCACCGCGTGGGAGCCGTATCAGGAATTATTTCAGGGCGTCGCACGCTGCCTACATGCGGACTTTCGCCTCGGCGGCCTGCAACCCGGCGAAACGAAGAAAGTTCGCGGGAAGATTTACATCATCCCAAACAACGTGCCCAAGTTGCTCAAGCGCTACGCCCGGGATTTTCCCGAACAGATCCGCCGATAGCGCGCGGGTGAATCCCCTTCCCCTTCCTTTCGTCTGTCGGTTCCAGTGCTCAAGCCTCGCGCACCACAACGCGCGAACCTTCGACGGCAACAACCTTGATTGTCGCACCGCGTTCGATCAGGCTGCCTTCGGTGACCACGTCCACCCGCTGGCCGTTGATGCTGGCGGTGCCGGAAGGTCGCAACTGACTGAGCGCGGTGCCCGTGCCATTCAGAAATTCAGATTTGTCCGCACCCAATTCACCGACGGAACCCCGGGAGATAAACTTTCTGGCGATGCCGCTTTCGGGGAAAAATTCCAGCCAGCACCACGTGCCGATCAGCAGCCCCACCAGCACGCCAGCGAGGATCAGGCCGCCGGTCTGATAGCCGAAATCCCGGTAGCCAAGAATCACCGCGGCCGTAAGGCACAGGAAGCCGATTATCCCGGCGACCAGACCGGGCAGGATCGTTTCCAGGAAGATCAGAACTGCCCCCAGAACCAAGAGCGTGATCAAGATCGCCATAATCGTAGGAAAAGCCGGCGTGTCGGGCGTCAGGGTTCCAGACTTTTCGGCGGACTGAATACCGTTGAGGCAACAAAAGCCCGGCGCACAGTCCGGGGATCGCGCCATCGTGTGACATTCCGCCGGTCCGGGCGCGACCGGGTCCGGCGCCCGTGATCGATCACTGTGGCCGGATGACGCCCTTGCTCATTCAACTTCTCGAAGCGACGAGCGGCCTGCATTTCTTCATCGCTGGCGATGGTCGCAAGGATGCGATCGGGAATCACGGTGATCGGCGGAGGGCGCAACCGAGGGAGCGCCTGCCGGGCGGTCTCGTAAAACTCCTCCTGCCCGTTCGCAACCGGCGGCAACTCTTGGGCCGCGCGAGGAATGGGTGGCGGCGCCGGCACGTGTGCAGGCGATTCCTGCCCCATGAGCTGGCGCAGGGTTTCCTCCAGATCGAATTTGTCAGGAGGGCGACCCGAGGAGGGCGATGGCTCATCGGCTCGCGGAAGCTGCTCCGCCCGCTTTTCCTCGCGTCGCTTCGCCAGCCAATTGGTCAGAAAACTGAGCACGAAAATCGCCACGACAACCCACGGATTGTCGAGCAAACCGGCGGCGAAGAAGGCATTCGATTGCATGGTGGCGCTGAATCAGGATTTCGCGCCAGGGGCGCCGGGTGACGATGACTCTGGTCCTTCGCTCCCGATGTTCTCGCGCATGGTCGTGTCGGCCTGAAGATTCTTGATGCGGTAATAATCCATGATGCCCAGGTGCCCCTTGTCGAACGCGCGGGCAATGGCGATGGGAATCTGGGCCTCGGCCTCGACGACGCGCGCGCGCATTTCGGAGACGCGCGCGACCATTTCCTGCTCGGTGGCCACGGCCGCGGCGCGGCGGACTTCAGCCTGGGCCTGCGCAATGAGCTTGTTGGCTTCCGCCTGTTCAGCCTGAAGTTTCGCGCCGACGTTACCGCCCACGTCCACGTCGGCGATGTCGATGGATAGGATCTCAAACGCCGTGTTGCTATCGAGGGCCTTGCCCAAAACCGTCTTGGAAATGCGATCGGGATTCTCCAGCACCGCCTTGTAAGTCTCCGACGAGCCGATGGTGGAAACGATGCCTTCTCCCACGCGCGCAATGATGGTTTCCTCTGTCGCGCCACCGACAAAGCGATCCAGATTCGTGCGCACCGTGACGCGGGCCTTGGCCTTGATGACGATGCCGTCCTTGGCCACCGCATCGATGGTGGTCTTGCCCGAGGTCGGGGCGGGACAATCGATCACCTTTGGATTGACGGACGTCTTCACCGCTTCGAGTACGGTTTTGCCGGTGCCCTTGGTGGCGAGATCAATAGCGCACGCGCGGTCAAAGACGAGATTAATGCCGGCTTTCTTTGCGGCGACGAGGGCGAGCACGACCATCTGGATATTCCCGCCGGCCAGAAAATGCGTGGAGAGTTCGTCAATGGAAACGGGCAGCCCGGATTTTACGGCCGTGATCCGGCCATCCACGATCAAGCCGACCGGGATCCGTCGCAACCGGAGCGCGATCAGTTCGGTGATGGTGACCTTGGCGCCGGAAAACAGGGCTCGGATGTAGATCATGCCGAAGTTGAGCACGAGGCTGCCCACCACGAGCAGCACCACGGCACTCATGGCGTACAGTACGTAGTCGGCTCGGAACGGCAGACTGGATTGGGCTAGAAAGGTATTCACGCCTTGACCCTGACGCCGTTACCGAGTCCTAAACAAGCATATACGAGTAACTTTGCCGGGAGACAGAATCAGGTTTCTCCGTTGTGACCCGGGTGCAACGACACTAAGGTAGGGCATGACTTTCAGGAACACCCTTCGCCGACTGCTGGGTTGGCTCGTGCTGACGGCGGCGCCGGCGTTCGCGGTGGAGACTCATCCATCCTCCCTCGCGCCCACCGGGAAGGTTTTTATTCTGCCCATTCGCGAGGACATCATGCCGCCGCTGGTTTATTTAGTCCGGCGCGGTGTTAAGGAAGCCATGGAGGCCAACGCCGACGCGCTCATCCTCGATATGAACACCGACGGCGGACGGGTGGATGTGACCGAAGAAATTATCGGAATCATCAGTAAGTTCAACGGCAAGACGTTCACCTACGTCAACGATCGTGCGTTCTCCGCCGGCGCGTTCATCTCCGTGGCGACCCGGAAGATTTACATGGCACCACAAAGCGTGATCGGCGCGGCGGCACCCATCATGATGTCGCCCGGCGGAACGGGTGCCGAGAGATTGCCGGATACAGCAGAAGCCAAGATGACTTCCGCGGTGCGGGCCCTGATGCGCGCTCAGGCCGAGAAGAACGGCCATAATATCGAGGTCATTGAGGCGATGATTGACAAGACCAAGGCCTTGACCATCGATGGGGAAATGTTGAACAAGGAAGGCAACATTCTGACGCTGACCGACCGGCAGGCGGCGAAGGAATACGGCACACCACCCAGACCGCTGCTCTCCTCGGGAACAGTGGAATCCATGGATGCCTTGCTGCAACAGCTCGGCTACGCCGGGGCGCAGCGCATTGACATCAAGCCGAGCGGCGCGGAACAACTGGGAATCTGGATCAACACCCTCTCTCCGGTTCTGCTGATCCTCGGGATCGTTGGGCTCTACATCGAGTTCAAGACGCCCGGCTTTGGCCTCCCCGGCATCGTCGGGATTACGGCGTTTGCCATTTATTTTCTGGGCGGCTATGTGGCCGGGTTATCCGCCGCCGGATGGATGCTTGCCTTTGTCGTGGGTTTGATTCTTGTGGTAGTTGAATTGTTTGTCGTGCCCGGCACCTTCATCGCCGGCCTCGCGGGTGTCGTCCTGATGCTGGTGGCAGTGGTCATGGGAATGGTGGACATGTATCCGGGCGGTCCCGCCGTACCCACTTTACCGCAGGTGGTGCTGCCGCTGCGAAATATTAGCGCGGCGGTCATTGTCTCGTTCGTCCTCGCTCTCTTACTGGCACGGTTTTTGCCCAAAACACCGCTCTACCAACAGCTCGTTTCGCAGACGGCCAGCGGAGTCGATACCGTCGCGGCTTTGGAAAAGCAGCATGCCGCGCGCGTGGGTCGGACCGGTGTGACTTTGTCGCCCTTGTGCCCTGGCGGGAAGGCGCGCTTTGGCGACGAATTGCTTGATGTGATCACCCGGGGCGAAATGGTGGAGAAGGGGCGCTCGGTGAAGATCATCCGTCACAGCGGCCCGAATGAGGTGGTGGAGGAAGCCGGCTAAAACTAAACGGATAGACGTCCGACGACTCGTTAGTGCCCAACCGGAACCTTCAACCGGAAAAAGTGACGGGTTCAAACGAGCGGGCGTCCAATGCGCCACGGAAACGCTTCCCCTCTTGATGTCCTGTCCAGCCGCTCAGCTTCAACCCTTTTTGTGCTGCTCGAAACGCGCAATGCGTGCCTCGATGTCCCGCACAATTCCCCGCAGTTCATTCATGTCGCCGGTTTCCAAATGAGTTTGCAATCGTTGAAGCAACGGCTCCACCGCCGGGCGATGCCGCTGCATGAGGCTGGCGATATCGCCCTCGTAAATCGTCACACGGTCAAACAATCCCTGCCGGTAGAGGGAGGGCAGCGCGTAGAGCTTCAGTAGCACAAGCCCCTCTGCCGTCGCCGTCGGTACTTCGAGTTCCGCAAAACGGTGCCTTGTGCCAAAAGATTGCTGCGCCTCGGCAAAGAGAGCGTTGGACGTAAGCAACACGTCCACCCGAACGCTACGGAAACGGCCCCGGATGAAGAATTCGTTCTGTTGCTCGATGGAAATTTCCGGCAGTTGCCGCAATGACGGCAGCGACATGAGCAGGTCGATGTCCTCGGTGTTTCGCCCTTCGACGTACCGCAGCATGGCGATGCCGCCCACGAGCAGGTAAGGAATGCGCCGTTCGCCGAGCAGGGTGAACAGTTCCACCACGTCGTGATCGGTGGGGAGAATGTTCTGACGCTGATTCGGGTTCATGCTCTTCTCGGACTGCGAACCGCCCTCCCAAACATCGGGGCCAAAGAGCACAGCGTTGCGGACGATTTCCGCAACCCGGCGAAGGCTGGCACCGGGAGCAAGCGTGGTGTTCATCAAGCTGAGTTGATTATTACATATCCACGGGCGCAAAGGAATGAGGAATACTTCCGTTGCCGTTCGTTTGCCTGACGGCGTGGTTTTGGTTCTCGCGATTATTGCGAGGTCTCGCAAAAGCAGCGGCAAGTGAACCCAATTCAGCCTGGCTCATTTTCGCGCCGCCTCCGCCTTTGGAGTTTGGCCCTGGAATTGCTAACGTGACTGCAATTCATGAAGCAGGGTGTCCCTTCTCCCTCGAACCGATCCGCCAGGATTAACGCCGTCGCTCTGGCGCTTTGGTGGCTGACCGCCCTGCTCCGCGGCGCGGCGACGGACAACTTGGCGCTGAACAAACCGGTCGAGGCCTCTGGCCTGCTGTGGCCCGGCTTCGACACCACTACATTGACCGACGGTAATCCCGAATCCTTTACCCATCCGCTCGATCCTATCGGCACGCTGGGTTTTTATTTCGAGGTGGATTTGGGACGATCCTACCGCCTCGACCGGCTCGTACTCCGGAACCGCGCGGACGGCTGTTGCCCCGAGCGCCTCAGTAACTATGGCATCGAAATCTATGCCGATGCCGGTGGGGAGACCGGCCCGTTGAACTGGAGCGCCGAAATCCGGACGGATGGCTCGCATTCCGGTGTCGAAGGAGTGGACACGGTCGGGGCAGACGCGAGCGCTGCCGGCACGTTCGCCGGACGCTTTGTCCGCGTGGTGAACCGCAGCGGCCACAGCTACAACCCGCAGTTGGCCGAACTCGAGGTCTATGGCGGCGCGACGCCTGCGATCGTCCGCTTTGCGCCGGATCAAGACATCGTGACTGCCGGCCAGGGCACGACGCTTCGCTGGGAAATCGTGAACGCCACGAGTGCGGTCATCACGCCCGGCACAGGTCCGGTAGGAGCGGTGACGGGGACCCTCGCCGTGAAACCGTGGGCCACGACGACCTACGTCCTCACGGCGAGCAACGCGAGCGGGAGCGTCACGGCGACCGCCCTCGTCGGCGTCGGTGTGGTGTTGGCTCCGCCACAACTCGCGGAGTTCCTCGCGGACAACGAGGCCGGTGTGAACGCCCTGCAGGACGAGGACGGCGATATCTCCGACTGGATCGAGCTGCGGAACCCGAACGCGTTTACACTGGATGTTGGCGGCCGTTTTCTCACCGACGATCCGACCGACTTGAAGAAGTGGCCGTTGCCCGTAGTCCAAATTCCGGCGGGTGGATTCCTCGTGATCTTCGCATCGAGCAAGGACCGCCGTGATCCGCGCGCCCAGTTGCACACGAATTTCAAGCTCAGCGCCGGCGGCGACTACCTCGCGCTCGTGGAACGGGACGGCACGTCGGCCCTGCAGCAGTTCCCTTCCGATTACCCGGCGACAAAGGCGTTTCCCAAGCAGATCCGCGACAGCAGCTACGGACTCGGCCGGGATGGAAAGGTTGGCTACATGCGTCCGCCAACGCCCGGCGCAACCAACGGCCCCGCCTTCCCCGGCTTCGTCGCGGATACCCGATTCAGCCACGACCGCGGCTTCTACGACACAAACTTCGCGGTCGCAATCGCGACCGCCACATCGGGTGCGACCATCCGCTATACCACCGACCGCACCGCACCGACTGCGACCCGAGGCCTCATTTACACGGCGCCCGTTCCGATCACGACGACCACGGTATTGCGGGCGGCGGCATTCAAGGACGACTTCGCACCGACCGACGTCGACACCCACACTTACATTTTCCCGACCAACATCATCAACTCGACTGTCATGCGGCGGTCGATCACGACGAATGCCGTCTACCAATCCCAGATGCGCGACGCGCTGCTCGATCTCCCGAGCGTCTCACTGGTGACGACGACAGCGATCAACGGCACCGCTGAGGCGAAGACCTCGTTCGAGTGGGTACGACCCGACGGCGAGAAGGGCATCCAGGCCAACTGCGGTGTGCGGCACTTCGGGGGCGCGTACACCGACTTCGCGAAAAAGAATTTCCGCATCTACTTCCGGAGCGAATTCGGCCCGCCGAAGCTCAAGTATCCGCTCTTTGCCGGCCATGAGCACGGGCTGGCAGCGGCGGAAGAATTTGATCAGCTCGAGCTCCGGAGTGGTTCGCACGACATGGAAATGAGGGGTTTCTACCTGTCGAACATCTGCACGGACGACACCCTACTGGAAATGGGCCAGCTCAACCCTCACGGCCGCTTCGTCCACCTTTACATCAACGGAGTCTACTGGGGCGTCTTTCACCTGCGTGAACGCTGGGGCGCGGCGATGCATCAACACTACCTCGGCGGCTCGGCCACGAACTACGAGTCCATCAACGGCAACTTGAACGTCGGCGGCTGGTCGGACGGCACTGTCTATGACGGCGACGGCTCGACCTGGAGGCACGTCAAGAGCCTCCGCAGCGATTACAAGGCGGTGAAGCCGTGGCTCGATGTGGCGCAATTCACCGACTACATGCTGATGTTCCTGTTCGGCGGGAGCGAGGACGAGTATCGCTGTGTGGGCCCGAATGTCCCCGGCAGTGGCTTCAAGTTCTACCTGAACGACGCCGACGGATGGTTCTGCGTCCCGAACTACTGCGCCGCCGGCGACCGCACCGCCCGCGGCGCGCCAGGCAAGCTGACCGGCGACGGTCCCGGCAGCCTCTTTTCAATGCTCTTCAAACAAGGCGATCCCGACTATCGCACGTTGCTTGCCGACCGCATTTATCGCGCGTTGGCCAACGGCGGCGCGCTCACGACCGCTCGCAACATCGCTCGGCTTTCGAACCGCACCGAGGAGCTCCAGCTTGCTTTCCTCGCGGAGTCGGCACGGTGGAATTATCTCACGCCCGCCGCGTGGGCGACCCGGCGCGATTCGGTGCTGAAGACCTGGCTGCCGAGCCGCACAGCGGGAGCGCTCAGCCAGTTCCGCACGGCCGGCTTCTATCCATCGCTCGGTGCGCCGCTGCTGAACCAACAGGGCGGGCTTGTGACCAACGGGTTCCCCGTCCGCTTCCCGGGCCCGCCCGGTGCGACGATCTGGTTCACGCTCGACGGCTCCGATCCACGCCTGCCCGGCGGCGCAGTCGCGCCGGGCGCACTCGGCTACAACACCGGCGCCAGCACGGAGACGCCGATCCCGCTCGGTTCCCGCTGGCGGTGGTTCACGGGTGCCTCCGGGCTCGGCGCGAGCGACATCGTCGAAAGCCATCCTTCTTGGTCGGCCACAAATTGGAAACATCCGGATTTCGCCGACGGCGCCTGGAAGGAAGGCCCTGCCCAGCTCGGCTACGGTGAAGGCGACGAGGCGACGGTCATCCCCTTCGGGGCAGCCACCAACAAGTGGGTGTCCTCTTACTTCCGCCATCGTTTCACGCTCGCGGACCCCGAGAACATCAAGGTGCTTAATCTCAGCCTTAGGCGCGACGACGGCGCGATCGTTTACCTGAATGGCCGAGAGGCCGTCCGGACGTCGATACGCACCGGCAAGGTCACCGCGACGACGCCCGGCGATTCGCCGTCCGACGACGGACAATCCCTCCATGAACTGCCGCTCGATCCGTCGCTGCTCCGTGCCGGTGTGAACGTCGTGGCGGTCGAGCTCCATCAATCGACACTCACTACCTCCGACGCCAGTTTCGATCTCGAACTCGGTATCACGCGCAGCGGCAATGCGACTGGAACGGTGGCGGCCCTGATCAAGAATACCCTGGTGAAGAGCCGCGCCAAGAACGCCACCCAATGGTCTGCGCTGAACGAAGCCTTTTTCCAAGTCGATCCCTCCGCTCTCGCCCCGGGTGACGTTGCCGTCGCGGAGCTGGATTTCAATCCGCCCGGCGACGACGGCAGCGAGTTCCTCGCGCTCGCCAACCTGTCGGATCACGCCGTGGACCTGCGCAGCGCGCGCTTCACCGAGGGAATCACCTTCGCGTTTTCCGACCATCACCCCACGTTGCTCGCCCCCGGCCAACGCCTCGTGCTCGTGAACGACCTGTTCCGCTTCCAGCAGCGGCACGGCCTCAACGTGCCGGTCGCAGGCATCTTTACTAGTAAGCTCAAGAACGGTGGCGAACGGATCACCTTCGTGAACGCCGCAAACTCCGTCATCACAAGCTTCCGCTACGACGGCGCGCAGCCGTGGCCCACAGGTGCGGACGGCGGCGGCTTCACGCTCGTGCTCGCCCATCCTCAGCTCGGTCTCGACAACCCCGCCGCTTGGCGCACGAGCGCCACCACGAACGGCGTCCTCGGCACGACCGATGCGACGGTGTTCGCGGGTGTGCCGACCGCCGATGCGGACCAAGACGGCCTACCCGCGCTGCTCGAACATGCGCTCGGCACCCTCGACACGGACGCCGCGTCCGGCCCCGAAGCGTTTGCCTCCAACCTCGCAGCCGGGAGCGGCCTTGCCCTCACCCTTTCACGGAACCTGCGCGCCGACGACGTGACATTGAGCGTCGAGTTCTCCCCCGACCTGGAGTCTTGGCGTCCGGCTTCCCTCCGATCGACTCGCCCCGCCGGGGTCGGGATCGCGACGGAGACATGGGCCGTCGCAGATTCTGGACAGGTCGCGGTGTTTCTCCGCCTGCGCGCGACCCGGCCTTGAACTAGGACGCGCCCATTGATACGAGATCGGCATTGAAGTGGAAGAGTTTAACCGATTGTTAGGATCGATGCATTTTAGCATTTTGAGCTATCCCGGATGGTATGGGAGAAACGACGCGATGTCGCGACGGAGGGATCCGCAGTCCTCATTTTGACAGCAACCTTCCAAAGGCAGAAATCCCCTCCACTTCTTGACTTACAATAATGAAAGGACGCGTCCTGCCTGGTACATGATTTGCCCCTTTCTCTCTTTATCAATTTGAAGCAACTTCAAAGGATTATGAGAACCCGCGCTACGAGGAACTGCTCAATGCAAACTACTACATCAATCACGTTTTACGTATACCGCTCGGCCAGTGGCCCGAGCCGGTCAGCCGATTGTTCAACCGGACCAACCGCAAGGTCTATGTGCTGATGCAGGGGCCAAGTGAGATGGGGGCCACCGGGGGGTGCAAGTTGGAGAAGTGGGATCGCTCCACCGATTTGCCTAAAATTACCGTCCCCACTCTGGTCATCGGCGCGCGCCATGACACGATGGACCCCGCTCACATGAAATGGATGTCGGAGCAGTTCCCCAGTGGCAGCTACCTTTATTGCGCGAACGGCAGCCACATGGCGCTCTACGATGACCAGCAAACATTTTTCACGGGTCTGATCAGATTCTTAAAGGATGTCGATAGGGCAAAGTGATCGAGGGAGTGCATTGAAACCTGCACGATTGACACGTGGGCCACCAGAGACTTTTCAAAGGCGTGGACTTCCAAGGAATAGCCGTTCTGGCGACACTACGGACATGACGACCCTCAAGGCCAAGTCCCCGACGCGCCGCCCGTACCGAGTGATGAACTTTGAGTCGGCGGCCTATTGCGGTGAATGAGTTGATGCGCGGACGAAAAACCCGCACTATCGTGACGACGTGAAAACCATTCTGCCCATTGAAGTGGATTCGGAAATCATGAGCGGCGCTCCGGTCTTTCGCGGGACGCGGGTGCCGGTGCAGTCGCTCTTCGAGTATTTGGAGGACGACATGTCGCTCGATAAGTTTCTGGAGTGTTTCCCCACCGTGCGCCGCGAGGACGCCATTGCCGTACTGGAACACAGCAAGAATGAGTTTCTGGCCGAAGCGCAAGCGTGACAGTCCTGTTCGACGAATGTATGCCGGAGCCACTCCGCCCTTTGCTGACCGGTCTCGACATTCGGACGGCGCAGGAAATGGGGTGGGGCCGCGTGAAGAACGGCGAATTGCTAGAACGTGCGGAAGGCGTGTTCGACGCTTTTGTGACCGCAGATCAAAGCCTGAAGTATCAGCAGAACCTGACACGCCGACGGCTGGCGATTTTGGTGCTCTCGACTAACCGCTGGCCGCGCATGAAAGCCAAGACCGCCCAGATTTCTGCCGCCATCCAAGCCTTGCGCCCCGGAGATTACGTGGAACTGCCTGTGTAGCTTGCCTCGTCACCCACAACATCTACCACCTCGCCGCGGCCCGAAAGCTGCGCGTGACCGTCCTTGAGCCAAAAGAATTTCTGGCGATATTACGGCCAGGACAACCCTCGACCCTCGAAGCTGAAGTTCCCGACTACCTCGCTGCACTCGCCCACGAGGCGGCGGCGAAGGAAGAGGGTTGAGGGCTTGCAGGCCGAGG
>CAMAUY010000031.1 GCA_945861565.1 Akkermansia muciniphila | reverse complement strand
GGTCTGGTATAAAGTCCACAGCGCCCAAGTGGCCTCGACGCCGCCGAAGAGACGGAAACCTACATGACGCTCAATCAGCCGAAGAAATCTCTATGCGGCGCAGGGCTTTTTTCGGGGAAGGGTGAGAGCTCTGCCGGCGCACTCCAAATGGAGGGAACCCCGCGCTTGAAAGCCGACGGCATCGGGAATACGGCGGAGACGGCCCGCAAGCAGAAGACTTTTGCCAAGGCTCAAGAGGTTGTCGCGCTGCGACAACCCCGCCTGCGTCCAGCGGGCGGACAGGGCCGCTGCGCGGTTCGTGCAGCGCCTGAACGGCGCGGGGACGCCGCAGCGCGGCGTCCGCTATCGTCTCCAACACCAACAACTTCGAGAGCACGGATGCTGTTCTGCGAAATGTCCGCCCGCTAGCTGCCCGACGGCTCCTGGCAGCGGATCTACTGCCTTGTCGACGGTTCGGTGCAAACGATCGGCAAACCCGCGAACGATTTCTGGGTGCGAGCGCGGCCGCAAGGGCACGGCGGCCAATGCGCCGAAGCAGCCGTAGAAAAATATTGAACCTGTCACTTTTTTGTCACTTTTTCCTAAATGTAAGGACGCTATTGCGGTAAGGATACAATGTGTGGTAATGTAAGTGTATGGTAACTTCATACGCTGACAGACAAGGGGCAAACGACCGTGCCGCAGGAAATTCGGGAAGCCATGGGAGCCTTACCAAGACAACGCTTGGTGTGGGAGGCTCGCAACGATGGTTCGGCAGTCGTGCGACCGATGCCTAGCGTCATGGAACTCGCCGGTTCACTGAAATCGGAAGTGCCGTTCACGAACATCCTCGAGGAAACTGAAGCAGCGACTGACGCCTGGGTGACGGAATCCTTAAAGCTGAATAGACGATGAGCGTTCCTCGGTACCCGGTGGCCTCATTCGACCGAGATTTCGACAAAGTTCCAAACGTGCAGCGCTTCGAGCCAAGGACCTGAAAGTTCATCTCCAACAAGTTGAGTTGATCAATCCTCAGAGCGGTCCTCAACCGGCTGACTACCGTGATCCTCAGCGTGTTGTCTGTCCCGTTATTGACCGGCATTTGGCTTTTGCCGCTCAGCGCCAAGCAGTGCGATGGCTCGGGCGTTCGCCTGGATCGCACTCCATTCACCGTTTCGGATCAGTTCGCGCGGGGCAATCCACGATCCACCGAGGGCGGCCACGGACGGAAGATCGAGGAGGGTTTTCGCCAGGTTGAGGGTCACACCGCCCAGCGGGATATACTGCAAACCCAGATGAGCGTACGGTGCGGTTACGGTCTGAAAATACTTCAACTGCCCGTCACTGGCAGCCGGGAAGAACTTCAGTACCCGGCAGCCCACATCCATCGCCTGCTCGATCTCACTGGGAGTAAAGACCCCGGGAGCGAATGGCAGGCCAGCCGCCTGTGCTGCCGCCACCACCCGCGGATTCAGCCCGGGGGCCACCCCAAAGTCTGCGCCGGCGTCCTGCACCTCCGCCACCTGCTCGGGCCGCAAAACGGTACCCGCTCCCAGCGCGATCCCCGGAAACGCCCGCCGTATCCGCCGCATCGACTCGAGCGCTGCCGGCGTCCGCAGGGTCAATTCCAGCAGGTCAATCCCGCCGGCGAGGAGTGCCTCGACCAACCGCTCCGAGTGCGCGGGATCATCGATGACGACCACGGCGACGGCACCGGTCCGACGCAGGCGATCGACCCAAGTTTTGTGCGGATCCGAAATCATAGGGAATCAGAGGTTGCCTTGGCCGTTCCGAACAGCGAGCAAGGTATGTTACTTTATCGTTGCGGGTGGCGTCGGACCCTGCTTGAACAATCGGAGAAGAGAACTATCGGTGGTCAGAACGAGGGTGGTGTCGCGCTCGAAGACGGACCGGTAGGTTTCGAGCGTCCGGTTGAAGGTGTAGAATTCCCGGGCCGCGGCCGTCTGGCCATAGGCGGCGGCGTAGATCGCAGTGGCCTCGGCGTCGGCGCGCCCTTGGATCTCCTGTACCTGCCGGTAGGCCTCCGACTCGATTTGCTGCATGTCGCGCTCCCGTTTGCCAAGAATTTCCGCCGCCTGACCCTCGCCCTCGGACCGGAATCGCGCCGCGATCTGCTGCCGCTCGCTCACCATGCGTGAATAGATTTTCGCCGCGACACCCGGATTGTAGTTGATCCGTTTGAAGCGTACATCGAGCAGTTCGATGCCGTATTCCGCGAGTTTGGGCTTGGCCGCTTCGAGGATCTCCTGCTCCAGAGCCGCCCGGCCAAATCGGATGGGAGGAAGGGTGCTACTGACGCCGGCATCACCGATCCTGGAATCGACGACGGGTTTGCGGTCCCGCTGCGTGCGGATGAGTTCGACGAGCTGATGCCGGGCGACGGAGTTTCGGGTTTCGCTACCGAGGATGTCGGTGAGTCGAGACTGCGCGCGGCGCTCATCTCCGAGCCGGACGTAGTATTGCGGGGCATTCGAGATCCGCCAGCGCGCGAATGTATCCACGTCAATATAGAGCTTGTCCTCCGTGGGCATATCGGCGGACGGACCGTCCCATTCGAGGATGCGTTTTTCGATGCGATGCACGGTCTGGATGAAGGGCGTCTTCCAATGCAACCCGGCGTTGGTGACGGGCGCGCCGACCTGACGGCCGAACTGGGTGATAATGATCTGTTCCGTCTCGAGCACGCTGTACGACGAGGCGATGAGCAGGAAGAAGCCCGCGATGACCAGTGGGATCAGGAGAACGCTTTTCATTTGGTTTTCTGGTCGAGTTGGAGGAGCGGGAATATCTGCCCCGACTTTTCGTCGAGGATGATTTTGCGGGATAGCTGCGGTAGCACCGCCTGCATGGTTTCGAGATAGAGGCGCTGGCGGGTAACCTCCGGCGATTTTAGATATTCCGCCAGCGTTGCGCTGAAACGGCCGGCATCTCCTTTGGCCTCATTCACACGCTTGGCCGCATACCCCTCGGCCGCGCTGACCTTGCGCAACGCTTCGCCGCGGGCGCGCGGGACGACCTTATTGTATTCGCCATTGGCCAGGTTGATGGCCTGCTGCTTTTCCTGCTGGGCTTGGTTCACTTCGCTGAAGGACGCCTGTACCGCCTTGGGCGGGTGCACATTCTGAAGCTGTACTTGCATGATCGAAAGCCCGAGCCCATAACGCTTCACGATGGCCTGCAAGCGGCTGAGCGTTTCGGTTTCAATCTCCTGCCGACCAATGGTCAGCACTTCATCGATGGTGCGGTCCCCAACGACCTCCCGCATCACCGACTCGCCCACATCGCGCAGTGTCCGCTCGGGTTGGAAGACGTTGAAGCGAAACTCTTTTGGATCTTCAATCCGGTACTGCACGATCCACTCGATGAGCGCCATGTTGAGGTCGCCGGTGACGACGGTCCGCTCCGCTTCCGGTTCTTCGGGATATTGGTTCGGGTTCGAGCCTCCAGGAGTGCTGGTGCCCAATTCCAACTTGAGCTGACGCTGGATCGGAACCAGATCGATGACATCGATGCCGAGCGGCAGCTTGAAGCGCAGCCCCGGCGACACGAGATCGACAAAGCGGCCAAAGCGCGTCAGTACACCGACGGAATCCGCCGGCACGCTGCTGAAACCGGAGAGCACAGCCCACACGGCGACCAGTGTGATCATGACGGGCAACCCGAGCCGCTGGAGATTGTTCGGCCAGTCGAACGACTGCGGTGTGACGTTTCTCATAGTGATTTTGTCGATCCAGTTTGTTTAAAGATTCTCACTCGCCGACGAGGCGCTCGATGTCTTCGCGCGAGACCGTAAATACATCCATGTCCTTCGTCACCGCACCCAGGCTCACGAGGCACTCCGTGAACAGCTCGCGCGTGCGAAGTTCGAGGGCTTTCGATTCAAGATCGGTCATCACTCCAATGATGCGTCCCCCTTTGCGGACGTGCGTCCGCTCGTCCGAGCGGATGTAGTCGGCAACGTGGCGCAGGACCTCGTCATTGCGGTCGGCTGCGGCGTCGATGAGTTGGTTGATAGTCTTGAGCACGCCGACCTCGCCGAACAGATTGATCTCGGCCATCGCAAACGCGGGGTCCATCGGGCCGCGGCAGGTCGATCCAATCAGCCGATTGCGCAATTCGAAGGGATCGTAGCCGGCGATCAGCATGGCGCGGTGACCGATCTCGGTGTGGCGAGCCTCGTCCCAGGTGATTCGCGCGAGGTCGTATTCCGCGTCGAAATCCTTGAAGCGAATGTCCCAGATAAACGTGCCGAAGGCCTCAATGGCGTCGATCTCGTCGCGTTGCGTACGAATGAAGCGGAGGCGCAGCGATTCGTAGGAATCCTTCGGGAAACGGTCTGCGCCATCGGCCGTGTCGTAATCGCCGGTGTTTTTAAAGGTGTCGAAACGCACGTCGCGCAAGGGTATCGTGCCCCGTTCAAATGGTTTGGTGTCGATGCGCAACGGGGTCGGAGACAGGCCGCGCACGTCGGCACCGGTCACGCCGCCAATCGAGCGGAGCACACGGTCGAGGTGCCAGCGCCACGCGACGAGCCCCGCTTCGGCGACGCCTCCCTCGATATACGCGCTGATCGAAGCTTCAGCCCAAGCGAGCATCGGTTCGTGGTCCGAGAGAATGCGCCGCAGGCAGCGAATGGTCGGAACGTCCGCCACGGGGTCGGTGACATCGATGTGGTGTCGGTAGGCGATCGCCAGCGCATGACCGACAACTTGATGCACGCCGACCAGCAGTTCGGCGGCCGAGTTCGCGCTGAGCAGTTCGTCGATGAAGCGATCGATTTCAGCGTCCCGAAAGGAATCGATCGCCGCAGGCCGCATTTCCTGTTCGGTCAGGCGCTCGCGCAGGAAGCGGGCGGCATCGGCGTGATAAAAAATATGCCGGCCCGTTTCCAGCTTCACCTCGAACTCGGGGATCGTCAGCGTCCAGGCTCCCAAGGCCTGCATGAGGCGGCGTTCAAAATAGAAGAAGCGAAGCAGATGTCGGGAGTTTTCCTTGACCGTGAACTTGCCGCCGAGCGGGCGAGTATCGCGGGGGAACTTGAAAGGGTAGCGCGCCTTGCGCTCGACTGCGGCTTCGCGCTGACCGACGACGCCGACGGGAGGAATGATGGCTAGGTTCGCTTGGGAAGCAAAAGTGTCGGGGAGATTCATGGGGACGATCGACTCGACCCGGAGACTCGCTGAAAACGGCGAAGGTTTCAAACGAAAGGTGGAGATGGCCTCGCCCACACCGAACGTGGCGCACGTCACGCTTCGAGCGTGACGGGGCGCATCGATGGTGTTAGGAAGGCCTACGAATGAGCGATCAACCCCTTCCGCATTCGGTCCCCCCGAAATTGGAGAAAGGTGGGGAAAGCACCGGGATAGTCCCCCCTGCCGAGTTACCGGCCGGCGGTGCCGCCGGGATTTCCGGAACCGGCCAGCCCGCCGAACCGATCCGACTGACTGCGGAGGAGCAGATGGCGCTCTACGAAAAGTCGCTTAAGGAAGAAGATTGGGGTCATCAACCCTGTTGACGGGCAATCTCACACCGGTTGCTGCCCGCGGATTCAGGGATTCAAGGACGGCGGACAACGCGGTAGTAGCGGTGCTTGGATTCGTCGGCATCGGCGTCGAGCGCCGTTTGACAGTCGCTTCCGCCTGTCATGTGGTGAAAGGTCTTCCACGTTACGAGATCGTCCGATGCTTCGAGATCGCACCCGACAGTCTGCCCGTCAGCGTCATCGTCGATCACCGCAAGCTGCATCACGCCGTCGTCGCGCCGCTCGATGTGGGCGATGTGGGAGCCCTTGACTTTCTCGAGGGCTTCACCGTTTTCCCCGGAACCGGGCGGCTTGGACGGATCGTTCGAGCCGAGGCGGAAACCGCGGGCAGGCGGGTGAATGACGCGGCGGGATTGTCCATCGAACGATGCGGTGCCGTGAAATTGCGCCGGGTCGATGCCGCCAACATCCGCGGACAACGTGCGGGGGAGATTGGCGAAGAACGGCCCCCAACGAATGACGCCACGAGCGGCCTCAAACGTCCCGTCATCGCTCACACCGGAAATATGGGCTCCGATCCCCACCACTTCCTCGACGGCCCAGGCGGTGGTATCCGTCGATGGCATGACACGAATGGACAACCGGGCGGGTTGGTTAGCGACGATCGATAGTCCGGCGATGGCCATGCTGATCGCCGAGGCCGGGACGCCTTCGGGACGTCCGTTCCCGTCCGTATCCGCGCTGTCGCTCAAGACGTCGGTTGCGTCCTTTGAATCAGCACTCGGTGCGTCGTCATCTCCGCTCTGGGCAAGGCGTGCCGCGGCTATGGGCGGGTTGACCCACCAGAGCGGGGCAGGGCCGACGCGGGCATCCAAGATATAGGCTTCACCCCCCCTCCAGAGCGTCCCCGCCCGCGTGACGTAATCCGCGGGAATCGGGTTGGGATCCCTCGACCATCCATGGCCATTCTTCCAGGCGGTGGCATAGGCGGTGAGTTCGCTCAGCGCGATGGCGTTGTTTTCAGGGGATACGTCGGCGGGATGCAGGAGTTGAGCGCCGATCACCCGGTCGCCCGAGGTGCGCGCAACACTGCCGTCCGCCGACCCGCTCCCATTGAATTCGGCACGCGCGGTCGCTTCGATCGGTGGAGCAACGATATAGGCGAATTGTCGCGCGGTGTGGTCGAAGAACGGGCCAAACTTGACCTTCCCGGTGACGGCATCCCACGCACCGCCCTCGGTGATCTTGGTCACGGCCCACCCCTTCGGGGGAATTTCTTCGATGGCGTAGGACGTGACGCTCATTTCCGGAGTGGCACTGAGCCTAACTTCGAAGGCTTGGCCCGGGATATAGTTGCTCGGCAGATCACGGACCGTGAACGATTTTATCTCCGGATATCGGACCGTGATCCTGACCGGGGCTGACTCGAGGTTGTTGCCCGCGGAATCTTTCGCCCGAGCGATCAGGACGAACTCACCGCCGGGAGCGTTCGTCCAGTTGAATGGAATCGTCAGGACATCGCCGGGCTTCGGTCCGCAACCGACACACTCGGCCCATCCGATGACGGTCTCGCCGATCTTCTGACCATTCGCGAAGAATTCTGCGAAACCGATATAGAGCTTCGGATCGTACGTGAGCGCTTCAATTGCGATATCGGCCGAGGCCTTGAACCCGGCGCCATTCGCGGGCTTGCGCAGGACGATCACAGGGCCGGAAGGCAGATCGGCGTCCGTAATAAGCACCTCGGCGGATGTCTTCAACCCGAGTTTATAGAGCCGATTGTTGGAGAGAGTGACGACGACGGACTCGGTGCCTTCGAGCAGGTTATCGGCGAGGGCGCGCACTTCGATTTCGCGGCGGGCCTGTCCGGCGGGGATCGTAGCGTCGCCATCGAGTCGGAGGTAGTCCCGACCGTTGCTCGCGGTCCCGGTGACCGAGTAATAAACAATCAGGGGACGCTGGGTGTCTCCCGCGCGCGTCAGAACAAACGTGGCCGGTTTGGGCGCGGGGATAATGTTGCCGGCCTTGCCATGGCCCTTAAGAAAGTTGGCCATGGCGGAGTCGACGGGCTCGGCTGTCGTGGCGACGCCGGCTTCAACGGAGACAACCATCGGTTCGGGCGGCGATTTAACAGAGATCTTGACGCTCGGCGACGTGACTATTTTGCCCTTGGAATCTACTGCGGTCGCCGTGATTGCATACTCGCCGGCCGCCGCGTCTTTCCAGAGAAAGGCATGTTGAATCGGCGACCCGGGATCGGGTTCCCGAATGAAAGCGATTTTCGATTCGCCGATTTTCTTGCCATTCGCGAAAAACGTGAGAGTTGGCAGGTAGCTGAGAGGATCTATGGCGGTGGCTTCGATTTGGACATCGGCAGGGGCCGTGAAAGTCGCACCGGATTTGGGCCGGGTGATCGTGAGGGTCGGGCCACCCTGAACGCCGTGGACGCCGATGCGAACGGGATTCGAATCAATCGCTTGGCCGTCCGAGCCCTCCGCCCGTGCGACGATGGCGTACTTGCCGGCTTTGACATTATTCCAGCGGAACGGGTGGGTGATCGGCGTGCCTGGATCGGGAGCGCGGATGAAGGTGATTTCCGAAACGCCGATTCGTTCGCCGTTGGCTAGGAAGACGAGCCTTGAGATGTATCCCGTCGGATCCACCGCGACCGCGACGATGTCAATGGCGGCCGGTTCGCGAAACTCGGCCAGATCCTGGGGCGAAGTGATGACGAGGGTGGGTTTGCCAGGCGCGGGCTTCTCAGTGATGATGCCTTTTGCCTCGGAGGGATGCCCGATGGTGTAGGTTTGGAGCAGGCGAGCGGTCGGCGATGGAATCGGCTGGACGAGCCGTACCACGACGCTTTCGTCACCTTCCAGAATGTTGTCGGGCCTGGGCTTGAAAACCAATGAGGCTGACGTTTCACCGGACTTCAATTGGACAATGCCACGCCAATGGGAGCGGCCTTCCATCGATGGATCTGGCTTCGTAACGGTGCCTCCGCCCTGGCCTTCGGGCACCAAGGGTTCCGGCACCCGATGATAGTCGGCGGGCCAGTCGGCGGTGCCATCGAGTTCGAATTGGACAAAAATCTCTTCGGTCAACGGCGCGGTGCGCACGATCTTGAATACGAGAGTATCGTCGCCCCCGAGTTCATGGGCTACCGGATCGCTGACGACGATCGTGACGGCGGGCAGGCTCGCGTCCCGCTCCAGGACAACCACCTTGAGCGGACTCGACTTCACTTCACTCCCCGAAGCGGCCGTGGCGGTGGCGACCACCTCGTACCGGCCGGCCGGGACATTTTCCCAATCGAAGAGGTGCACGCGCGGCCGGCCCGGGACGTCCACGTCCTTGGTGAGGATGTCCGATTTTCCAATGAGTTTTCCATTGGCATAGAATGCGACGTGCCGAATCGAGCCCAATGGATCCACGGCGCTGCACTCGAAATGCACCCGGGCGGGCGCGACAAACGATGTGCCGTCCTTGGGTTTGAGGAAGGTGAGAGTAGCCTTAGGTTCGATGGCGGTAAGCCCGCTGCTCAGTTCGAGGTCAAAGCTGATATCACTCGATGTGGAGCTCACTTGGTGAATTTCGGCGGCGACCACATTCCCTCCGCTAAGGAGCAGGTCCGCAGGCAGGTTGACTTCGTAGTAGTGGGTCGATTCATCCTCGGCTAGCGCACTGTCAAGCGCCTTGGTCTCGGCGGTAACCACCCCGTCCGGCATGTTGCTTCGGAATACTTCCTGGCCATTCAAGTACACAACCGCACCATCGTCCCGGAGGACCCGCAGACGCAGCGCAGGCGAGGCTGCACCCTGGGATAACCCTGGAAACGAGTGACGAAACCAAGTGGTGATGTGCTTGTTGGTGGCGTTGGCTCCGAAGCTCACCACCGTCGACTCATCGCCGTCGCCATAACCCAGCTGCGCTTGGCCTGATTTCCATCCCGAATCGTCGAACAGGATCTCCCGCCATTTTGGATCCGGGGCCTTGCCGGTATCCAGATAAAGCCATTTGTCGTGTTTGCTGATGTAATACTTGCGCTGCGCGTCCACGTCGCCGCCCGGAACAATGATCTTCACAAAATCAGACTTGCCGATATTCCCGGAGCCATCGATGGCCGTGGCGTACAGGCGATGTTCGCCGGCGGGTGGATTCGTCCAGAGCCAAATCAACCGATTGGCAGGCCCGGCAAAACGCGGGTCTTCGACACGGACTCCCAAGCTCAGTTGTAGATCGTCAACCAACAGTTCCACCTTGATCGGCCCGCCGCTGTCGTCTTCGGCGGCGGCGGTGATCTGAGCGGCGACCGCATCGGAATCACCCCACCGGGGCAGAATCGCCGCTTGGGTAATTTTGACTTTTGGAGCGGAGACGTCGAGGTACAGACTCGTTCCTCCCTCCTGCGCGGACAAGGCGGTACCGGTCAAGACCGCGAAGGCCATCGCGGCGAGCAGGAATTGGACAGGGGATGTGTTCATGGTTCGTCGAAACGATTGGTTATTAAGAAGGGGCCTAGCATCTCGCATGCCATGATGAGGGAAAGGCTCTGAAAAGTGGCTCTTCACTCTGACCCTGAACTATATCGGCAAGGGAGGCGCTGCTACGCACCCGGCTGACCAGCCGGGCGGGCCTGCCCGGTTCATGGGTCGGCGGGTGCACCGGCGATTGGTTCGCCAACACCGGGTTGGGGAATAGTCCCCACGATCGCCCTCCGACAACCTATGAACCGACACGTTGTACGCGACACCGACTTGCCCAACGGGGCTGCGCCAGCGAACGTCGCCCTCCCGCATGCGACGCGTTGTCATCCTTCCCATCCTACTCGGCCTGGGATGTGCTTTGCACGGTGCAGGGGTGGTCGCGCCTGCCCTGGAGCCGCCGCCGTTGAACCGCGAGTTTCGTGGCGTCTGGGTCGCGTCGGTTGTTAACGTTAACTGGCCCTCCAAAGCGGGACTGCCCATCGTCCAACAACAAAGCGAGCTTCGCGCTATTTTGCAACGCGCGCACGATCTCCATTTTAATGCGGTTCTGCTCCAGGTCCGCCCCGCCTGCGATGCGCTCTACCCGTCAACCCTCGAGCCGTGGTCGGAGTACCTGACGGGTCGCATGGGGAAAGCCCCAGAACCTTTTTGGGATCCGCTGAAGATGGCCGTCACGGAAGCGCACGCCCTGGGTCTCGAATTGCACGCTTGGTTTAATCCGTTCCGCGCCCGTTTTAAATCCGGCCTTGGCCCTGCCGCCTCCAATCACATTTCCATTAAGAAACCGCACCTCGTTCGCAAGGCCGGCCTACATCTCTGGCTCGATCCCGGCGAATCGGACGTCCGGGACCATGTTTCTCGCGTCATTCTCGACGTCGTCCGCCGCTATGACATCGATGGCGTTCACCTCGATGACTATTTTTACCCTTACCCCGAGGCCGGACGCGAATTGCCATTCCCTGACGAACGGAGTTGGAACCGGTATCAACGGTCGGGTGGCCGCTTGGATCGGGACGACTGGCGGCGATTTAGCATCGATACGTTCGTGCAATCGCTGAGCCGATCCATTCATAACGCGAAACCCTGGGTGCGCTTCGGCATCAGTCCGTTCGGCATCTGGCGTCCGGGAAATCCCCCCTCGATCAAGGGCATGGACGCCTACCAGGTTTTGTACGCCGATGCCCGGAAATGGATCCGGGAAGGTTGGCTCGACTACATCGCCCCCCAACTGTACTGGCCCATCCAATCCCGGGAACAGAGCTTCCCGAACCTGCTCCGTTGGTGGGCCGATCAAAACCCCGCCCACCATCGGATCTTCGCCGGAATGGACGCCACTCGAATTGGTCAGGACCGAAATGCCGCCGAGATTCTCGCGCAGATTACCCTGACGCGAAAACTCGGTGGTGTTGATGGGCTCATTCTCTGGAATTGCCGCACTCTCACAGAGAATCGGGGAGGCTTGGGTGATTTGCTGACCCGCACCACGTTTGCGGCACCCGCTCTCCCGCCTTCATTCCCCTGGCTCAGCACGAATTTGCCGCCGACCCCCGCATTAAGCGTCGGCGGCGATGCCGGGGGTGCCCGGATGCAGGTCAATTGGAAGTCGGCAGAAAATGGAGCCGTTCGGTGGTACGCCTTGCAACGCCGGGTTGGCGTGCGCTGGCAGACAGAGTATCTCCCGGCAACTCAGAACAATCGAGTGTTTGAACGACTGTCAGGGCAGCCTTTACCCGTTAGAATCCGACTTATTCCCATCGACTTGGCGGGCGTCGAAGGCACCGCCGCAGAATGGAATCAATCGCCCTGATCGATGCCCGCCTGGGCCATCCGGGCAGCCCACTCTCTGCCGGCCGTCCTACCTCTGGACCCATTCCAGAGGAATCAGCCGTGTGGCATCACCGCTGTCGAGCGGACCGATTAATGTGAATCCCGTGTGGATTGCGAAGTCACGGCCGAGCGTGAATCGATTTTCACCTTTTCGGTGTAGGTGATCACGGCGGCACCGGCGACGATGAGGCAGACCCCGAGCCAACGCAGCGGACTGATGTATTCCCCCAGGAGGAAATGGGCGCTGAGCGCTGTTAAGACAAACCCGAGCGCGGTCACGGGCCAGACGAAGCTGATGTCGGCTTGGGACATCATGTAAAGAATGCAGCCGAAATAGGCTGTTTCCCAGGCGATCCCGAGCAGGATATTCCGATTCATGGCACCGCGTCCGAGCAGGCGAGCGATTTCACCCGCATTCAATTGTGCGGGTTCACCAATCTCCTTGAGTCCTTTGCCGAGGAAGACAACTCCGATGGCTTCCAAGACGAGGCCAAAGAACAGCACGATCAGAATTCTTGCCATGAAGCGTCAGGTTGGAGCGACTTCCCGGGTTCGCGCGGTCCGAGGCTTGAAGAGATCCTGGTAGCGGATCCGCTCGATGCCCAGTTCTTCGATCTTTGCTCTCACTCGCGGACTGCAAAGAGCTTCGAGTTCGTGCGCATGTTCGTCCTCATCCGGATGACAATAGATCTCGAACGTGCCCGGCCAGAGGTTATCCAACAATTTCAAGAGGTACGATTCCGTCATCCGACCGTCCTGGAGGAGTCCGAACACTCGATCCGTATGAACGATGCCCCGGCGATCCATCGCGGCCACCGCCCGCCCGGCCAAGCGTGCAAAGACAGCGGCGTGGAAAAGACGGTAAAAATATCGGCCGGCGCTTAACCGGAGATTTGTCAGTAACGGATCGCGGGACAGCCGCATCGCCCGAATGTTCCACGCCTTGAAGTCCCGCTTCAGCATATTGAATATGGTGGGGTGGAGGTGAAACTGCATGTGCCCGTTGACGTGATCGAGGAGCAAGCCGGTGCGCCGGAACTCGGCGAACTGCGAATTGATTTCCTGTCGGATGAACGGGTGAAGGCCCTTGCTGAAATAATACCGGATCCCCGCCCGAATGGGGCGCGGCTCGAATTCGAAGCGCTGGTTTACCAACCCGATGATTTCACTGGGTTTGAGAATCGATTTTCCACGGACTAGCACCAGATGGATTCCGACTCCCAGATTGGGATTTTCCCGCGCAAGCTTGATCGCTCCGTCACTCGCGTTACCCGTCATCATCAGACTCGCCGTTGTCAATATGCCTTCGCGGTGCGCTCGAATGATCGCTCGGTTCGCACTGCTGGACTGGCCGAAGTCGTCTCCATTGACGATGAGGCGGATACGTGGATTGTCAGATGCCATGGTGTTTAGACCCCGTACTGGGCGACCGGGAAACGCCATTTAACGCGGGCGGCTGCTAGCAAAACAAGCGCGACTTTGCGTCCTTTCGAGAGCTTGAAGGGTTTTTCCTGCAGCACCGGGAATTTTCGTGCCTCCAGTTCGCAAAGCAGGCGCCAGTAAACGGCGCCCATTAATTCGGCGGCAATCATCGATTTCCGATCCACTTCGGGGAGCAGTTCCCGGGCTTTCCGGAAGTAGCCCCGTGCATTGCCCGCCAACGTTCGGCAAAGCGCTTGGAACCGTTCGGAATCTTTTCCGGCGGTAATTTCCGCAACCGCAACCCCGTGCTGCTCCAGTTCCGACTGGGGAATGTAAATACGCCCGCGGCCCGCGTCATTGCCGATATCCCGGAGAATGTTGGTGTGTTGGAGTGCCTGACCCAGGGCGATCGCGTAGTCCCGGCAGCGGGGGTCCTGGTAGCCAAAAATCTCGATGCTCAACAGGCCGACGACGCTGGCGACGCGATAGCAGTAGGCCTCAAGTGTGGCCGAGTCGGGATACGTCAGCTGATCCAAATCCATTTCCACCCCGCGAATCAGTTCGTCGAACAGATTGAATGGCAGTCGGTACTTGGCCACAAATGGGGCCAACTCACGATTGACGCCGAATTCCGACTCCCCTCCGCTGCAAGTACGCCGGATATCCTCCCGCCAGCGGCCCAGTTCTTCGCGACGGCGGGCGACGGGAGAAGAATCTTCGTCGGCGATATCGTCCACTTCCCGGCAGAAAGCGTACAGGGCGGTCATAGCCTGGCGCTTGGCCTCGGGAAGGAGGATGAAGGCAAGAGCAAGATTTGAGGCGCTTTTGCGCGTGATCTGCTCGCTAGTGTGCATTCGTCCCTCGGAGCATACGCCCGGAGAGCCGCGAATCACGCCAATTTGTTCACCCGGTGCCCCGCTGGGTGTGAGACAGCAATCTGATTCAGTTCGAAAACGGGCTATTTTCTTGCCCTGAAATGTCGAGAAACCCTTTGGCGGTCTGGTTCAAGAAGGCTCTCTGCACCGATAACACCGTTTGCACCTGCAAGCGCCTGTGAATGCAGGGAATGCGATTTTCCGGATTCACCAGTAAAAGCCAACGGTTCCCCCAAAAAACTGCTTGGCCTTCTCCGGGCCTGATACCGCGTTGGTATACTGCCTCCAATTCATCGAGACGGCGTGGCAATCAAAAAATGTCAACGTGCCGACACCGCCGTGCCAAATACCCAGGCGATCTTGTTTGTCCGGAGGCGCATTGCCATCGAATAGCATAATCGAATTATCGAAACCAGCGCCGTCGTTATTGTAACACTCGATGAGCAAAACGGTCTGTGAGGGAGACGTTCGGAGGTTGCCGGCCTTGATGTCAAAATTACTCGGCTGGTTCGCTTGAACGCTTTTCGACTGGCACGAATAGGCTGCCTGCCCGTTTGCTGAGTAGCTCCAGATCGGGATTTTCCCGTCCGTTGGCCCCCAGAACGAGGTACCGGCCTTGTAATTGCGAATCGCGTAGGCTGGACATCGGTAGACGGCAGGAGACCGCAGATAATTCCACAGCAGGCCCGTTTCAAAAAACTTTACATCCGCCATTTTCTCGCCGGCTCGAAGCACGCGATCGGGAGGGTAGGCATAGCTGGGGTCGTGAAATTGGAAGCCCCATCCAGGAAAGATATCGTAGTTGTCGGATGAGTATAACTGATAGGCGAGCCCCATTTGACGGTTGTTATTCAGGCATCCCGTCGCTTGAGCCTTGCCCTTGGCCCGAGACAGGGCCGGCAGGAGCATTCCAGCGAGAATCGCAATGATCGCGATCACGACCAGAAGTTCAATCAGGGTGAATGCCCCAACTCTTGTCCTAAATGACATCGAGAGCAGTTTATTCCGCTTCATAAAACGTCCGATAGTGGCCGAATGTTTCTTGCGTCGAGAGCCGTCCGTCGGGAACCCAGTTCTCTTCCGGGACATCCACTCGGCAGCCATCCGAGTGGAACGACCCGAAAGGCGTCGGATTCAGGCGTCCGATTCTGGGTCCGACATGGCTGGTGTTCCCCAGGTTGATAGTGAAGTCGCAAGGCTTTATCCATCCTTTTTTTTGGCCACACCAATCGAAGTTTTGGCCACCCAATGGGTGAGCATGGCTTCGATGCGCAAGTTCATTTCGACATGCACGGCCTGCGTGGTAAGAATGCGCCACCCATGAAAGTCGGAATTGATTCCTACTGTTACCACCGCTTCTTCGGCGAGGTCTATCCCATGCAGACGCCGGCGGCCCGGCCCTATACGATGGACACGTTCCTCGACCGCGCGAAGGCGCTTGGTTGCAACGGCGTTTCCCTGGAGTCCTGTTTCTTTCCCGAGTTCAGCGCGAACTATCTCACCGGGCTGCGACGCAGGCTCGATGCCCTCGGCTTCGATCGCGTCTACGCCTGGGGTCATCCGAACGGATTGGAGGCGGGCGGCAGCGTCCAGGCGAAGGCCGAGTTGCTCGCGCACATCGGGTTCGCCCGGCTGATCGGCGCGCCGGTGATGCGTGTGGTGGGGAGCAGCCTCATGTTTCGGTTCGCGCCGCACGAGCCACAGTTGAAAATTCTGGCCGAATGGTTTCGGGAAGCCACGGACCTCGCCTCCAAGCAAGGTATCCGGCTCGCGGTCGAAAACCACATTGACTACAACGCGGATGAAATCCTCTGGCTCATCGAGCAGGTCGGCTCCGAGTATTTCGGCATCAATCTCGATACCGCAAACTTTCTTCGTGTGCTCGACGACCCGGTCGAAGCCACCCGCAAGCTGGCGCGCCACGTCCTTGCCACGCATGTGAAAGACATCCGGCCCGTCAAGGGCGTGAGCGCGCGCGAGTGGTATTATTTCTCCTGCGTCGCGGCCGGCGAGGGGTTGATCGAGATCGACACCATTGCGCAGGTGCTCAAGGACGCCGGCTACCAGGGTTTCCTTGCGTTCGAGACAGACATGCCGCATCCCGACTATCGAGATCGCGAGGAGGAGATGATCGAAAAAAGCATCCGCCATCTCAAGAACGTCACGGCCAATTTGAAATGAACCACGCCATGCCCGCCAAGAAGGAACTCCGCATTGCCATCCTCGGTTACAACTTCATGGGCAAGGCGCACAGCAACGCCTGGCTGCAGGCCGCACGCTTCTTCGATCTGCCGCTCCGGCCCGTCCTGCAAGTGGCCTGTGGTCGCAAGGAGGGCGCCGTGCGTGCCTTCGCCGACAACTGGGGCTGGAAGAATGTCGAGACGGACTGGCGGAAGGCAATTGCACGCGAGGACGTCGACGTGGTGGACATTTCGCTCCCGCAACATCTGCATCACGAGGTTGCCGTCGCCGCCGCCCGCGCGGGCAAACACGTATTCTGCGAGAAACCGATGGCGCTGACGGTGGCCGAGGCCGAGGTGATGTTGTGTGAGGCAGAGAAGGCGCAGGTGGTGCATTATCTCAATCACAACTACCGCCGTACCCCCGCCGTGCGCCTCGCGCGACGATTCATTGAGGAGGGAAAAATCGGCCGCATTTTCCACTGGCGAGGCGCCTATCAGCAGGACTGGATCGTGGATCCGAATTTCCCGCTCACGTGGCAACTTCGGAAAGAGACCGCCGGGAGTGGCCCGCACCACGACCTCAATTCGCACAGCGTGGATCTTGCGCACTATCTCGTCGGCGACATCACGAGCGTCTCGTGCCTAACCGCGAACTTCATCAAGGAACGCCCTCTGCCCAGCGACGGGGCGACGGCGTTTGCCGCGGGTGCGGGCGGCACGACGGCGCGCGGCGCCGTGACGGTCGAGGACGCGTCGTTGATGATGGTCGAGTTTGCCAACGGCGCCGTTGGTTCCTTCGAGGCGACGCGGTTTGCGCCGGGGCGGAAGAATCGGAACTCGTTCGAGATTTACGGGAGCGAGGGTGCTCTGGTGTTTGATCTGGAGCGGATGAATGAACTGCAGTTCCATTCGCGCCGCGATCCGGAGCATGCGCAGGGCTTCCGCACCATTCTCGCCACCGAGGCGTGCCACCCTTATATCAACCACTGGTGGCCTCCAGGGCACGTTCTCGGCTACGAGCATGCGTTTACGCACGGGATGGTGGATTTTGTGGCGTCGGTGGCAAATGGCACGCCGCTCGAACCCAATTTTCGCGACGGCGTGAAATGCATCCGCGTGCTGGCCGCCGCGCTGAAATCAGCCGCCAACGGCCGGAAGGAATGGGTATGAAATCTCGCGTCGTCCCCATCTATTTCAACCCCGGTCGCGATGGTGGCTTTGACACGCAACTCGACCACCTCCGCGCTCTGCTCGGCAACGATGCAGAGTTCCTCGAGCCGGTGCCGCTCGGTGCCAAACTCCCGGACTGCGAGGCGGCCGTATTCCCGCAGTTGCTCGGTGAGGCCTACCGCCGCGTGCCGGATTTCCGCTCGCTCACGCCGCCGCTGCTCATCCTCACCTCCGAGTTTGGCACCCTCTCGATGTGGGATTGGGAACTCATCACGTATCTCAAAAGTGAGGGCGTCGGGGCCGGCATCATCGCCCCCTATCACCTCGATCATACCCGCGTCGCCTTGCGCGCCCTCGCCGTGAAGCGCCAGTTAGGCACGAGCAAGTTCATCGTCTATCAGGATAATCCCGGCGACGGAATGCAGGCACCGATTTTCAAACGCTTCTACTGGTGGGAGAATGAGTGCGTCCAGCGCATGTTGAGCAAGTTTGGCCTCTCCATCGAGAAGCGGAGCTTCAAGAAATTGGGTGCCGAAGCGAAGATGATCCCCGATTCCGACGCCCAGGCGGCATGGCGTGCGAGGCCGTTGCCGCACGCGCTCCCCGAGAAATCACTCAATGCTGCGGTGAAACTCTACCTCGCCGTGAAGCGCGACATCGGCGACGACCCCGCCGTGCAGGGGGTTGGCATCAATTGCCTCAACGAATCCGCGTTTTCCGATTGTACGCCGTGTCTGGCGTGGAACCTGCTCTACCAGGAGCGCGGCCTGATCTGGGGCTGCGAGGCGGACATCCTGGCGATGCTCACCAAACTTATCCTGCACCGCTCGCTCGGCGCGCCCATCATCCTGACGAATCTCTACCCGTTCCTCATGGGCCAGGCCGCGCTCAAGCACGAGCGCATCACCGAATTCCCGCCCGTCGAAGGCGACCCGCGGAACTACATCCTCGTTGCGCACTGTGGCTATTTGGGAGTGGTGCCGCAATCCTTCTCGACCGAATGGACGTTGCGGAAAAAAGTGCTCGCCATCGTCGATGAACACGCCAGCGCGATTGACGCGCGGCTGCCCATCGGCCCCATCACGCTCGCCAAACTGCATCCCGACATGACGACAATGACCGTCGTCGAAGGGGAACTCACCGGCTACGTGGGCTATCCTGGATCGGACTGTTTGAATGGCGGCGTAATCCGCGTTCCCAATGGCCACCGGTTGATGACGCAGCTTGCATCGCACCATTACCTACTGCTCACCGGCCATCATCTCGCGGCCATCGAACCGGTGGGGACCGTGTTTGGCCTGACGCCGAAGTCGGTGTAGCCCGCCTGCGATGTCCTGGGCGCATCCCCGGCACGCGGCGGTTCTCCGATCGCGAGCGGCATGCAGACAACGAGCTGATTCCTGGCGTCATGATCTTCCGGCCTGAGTCGGGCTTGGTCTATTTCAATATGGATCACGTACGCGATACAATTGTGGATCGGGTCCGTGCCGAAACCGTCGCGCCCAAGCTCGTTGTACTGGACCTTTCGGCAGCACCGCGGGTCGACCTGTACAGTGCGCACATGCTCGGGAGCGTGGCGGATGAACTCACCGCGACGGGTATCCGAGTGCAGGCCGTGGAGGCGCGCTCCTCCGTGCGCGAGCGTTTGCGCACCGAAGGGGTTTACTCAAAGCTTGGCGCGGTCAACCGGTTCCCATCCGTCGCCGACGCGGTCGAGGCATTTCAGAAGCAGATTGCGATTTGAAACGTTTTCACCGTATGACCCTTTACCGGTTGCCGCCCCGCGCGCAGGGAAATGGCACCCGACTCCTGCGAAGCAACCCTTCGATTCTCGACGCCCATGCCTGAGGAAACTGTCAAATCTACCAGCGTCGAGCGGAAGCTACCAGTGCATCGCGAAGTTGTTGGTAGAGGGTTGTCGCGCTGCGACAACCCCGCCTGCCTCCAACGGGCGGACAGGGCCGCTGCGCGGTTCGTGCCGCGCCTGAACGGCGCGGCGTCCGCTACCTTCTCCAACAACTTCGGGATACGCAGGGAAGCTACGGGCGGTGGGCGCGGAGAAAAATGTCGTTTACCCAATTCGTCGGGCGTGATCAAAATCTGGCCTATACACCTCAATTGCTGAGTTGTTCTCGCGGTCTGCGTCTCATGAACATTCTTCGTAAAGCGATACTGCTGTGTGCAGTTTGTCTCGTGCCTCTGAACTACAATCTCGCCGGCGAAGGAGGTGTCAAGAGACGTGGCAGCCTGTCTTTCGGCTGGGCCAGCGAGAGCATTGTGCCGAACAAGCCCGTCGCAATTGGCGGACAGTACCATACGCGAATCAGCGGCGACGTGCATGATCCGATCACAGTGACGGCCCTGGCGATCGAGACTCGCGATGCGCAAGGCGTCATCGATCAAGGGGTGTGGGTCTCGTGCGATCTGTCTGGAATACGCCGAAAAACGGTTAAGAATATCCGCAACCTCGTCACAAAATCGCTTCCGGACCTTGATGTCATGAAGATTGTGATCTCGGCAACCCATACGCATACGGCTCCGGCGATCACTGACGCGGACGAGACGGATCTCCATCCTTATGATTTCGCCGGCAGTTGGGCCTATCGGATTCCCGCAGATCAGCAGAACATCATGCGACCCCGGGAGTATTTGGATTTCCTGGAGCGGCAAATCGCCGCAGCGGTCGTTCGGGCTTGGAAGTCAAGACAGCCTGGGCAGTTCAGTTCGGTCCTCAGCCATGCCGCGATTGCTCGCAACCGGCGAGCCGTTTATTTCGACGGGACAACGCGCCTGTACGGTGACACCAAGGATCCCAATTTCTCGCACACGGAGGGGACATCCGACGATTCGGTGGACGCGCTCTTTTTCTGGCGCGATGGACAGATCGTCGGAATCGCCCTCGCCCTCTATTGTCCATCGCAGGAAGTCGAGGGGGAGCTTTATCTGTCCGCGGACTTCTGGTCTGACGCGCGACTCTTGCTGAGAGAGCGGTTTTCTGCGGGCCTCTTTGTCTTGCCGGTGACGGGAGCCAGTGGTGATCAGTCGCCACACATTCAGGTGGGTAAGTCTTCCGAGGCGGATATGCTCAAACGTCGAAAGCTCAGCTATCGTCAGGAAATAGCCCGGCGCATCGTTCACGCGGTGGAGGATGTGGCGGGCGTTGCTCGCGAGTCCAGCCGCGCTGAGGTTTGGTTTGATCATCGAGTGGAGCATTTCCAGCTGCCGGTCTGGAAAGTCTCAGAACAGCGCTTTGCGGAGGCATCCGCCATTTTCAATGCCGGCAAAGACAAATTCGACCGGTTGACCAGCCCGGATTACATCAACTGGCGCGTCAGTCGGACCATGATGGCGCGCTACGAACTGCAGAAAACCGAGCCTTACTATCGCGCGGAGATACACGCCTTGCGATTCGATGATCTGGCCATCGTTACCAATCCGTTCGAGCTCTATACCGACTACGGATTGAGGATGAAGGCGAGAAGCCCCGCCGCTCAGACTTCGGTCGTCCAGCTTACGGCCGACTGCTCCGCATATCTGGCCACGGAGCGGGCCGTTCAGGGAGGCGGGTACAGCGGGCGAATCGACGATGGAGTGGTTGGCCCGGAAGGGGGACGTGTGCTGGTTGAGGAAACATCACGCCTCCTCAAAGACATGTGGACACCACGCAATTGAACAACATTCCCGATCCCTTTCACGAGGCCCGAAGAAAAGACGGCGTTCTGAAGTGCCCTTTTCAGGGCGAGATGGTGCCGATGATTCTGCGCCATGAAGACGTGCGCATCGCGGCGAAGGACTGGAAGACGTTCAGCTCGGATGCGCCGTTCCGCGTGCCGATCCCGTCGGAGGAAGCGGTCCGGACGATGCGGCAACTACCGATCGAGACCAATCCGCCGGAGCACACGGAGTATCGGGCCATCGTTGAGCCATTCTTTCAGCGTGCCAAACAACCCGACGTGATTGCGAAGGTGGAGGCGTTGATCGAGGAGAAACTTTCCGAAGCGCTGGGCCGGCAGTCCATCGAGGTCGTCAATGACTTTGCGCTGCCGGTGCAGTCGCGCGCGCTCACCTACCTGTTGAACGTGCCCGAGTCGGAGGCGGACACCTGGATTGGTTGGGGCATGCACGTCTTCAAGGTGACGGGCGGCACGTTCAAGAAAGGCACATCGCTCGAAGCGTATCTGGGCGCGCAGTTCGACCGGGCCGAGGCGAATCCAGGCGAGGATTTTTTTAGCGCGCTGACGAAGGCCAAGTATCGCGGCCGGGCGCTGACCCGTGAGGAGATGATGGGCTTTGGCAACCTAACCTTCGCCGGTGGGCGTGATACGATCATCCACAGCATTTCCTCCATCCTCGCGTATTTCGGCGGGAACCCGGAAGCCCTCGCCTACCTGCGGGAGGATCCGAGGCGCATTGTTCACGCGGGCGAGGAATTCTTCCGCGTCTTCATGCCCTTGACCCACATCGGCCGCGTCTGCCCGGTGGAGACGGTGATGCATGGAGTCACGGTCCCGGCGGATGGGCGCGTTTCACTGGGTTGGGCCTCGGCGAATTTCGATGAGACGGTATTCGAAGCGCCCGAGGAGATTCGCCTTGATCGCCGACCCAACCCGCACATTTCCTTCGGCTTCGGGCCGCACCTTTGCCTCGGCGCGTCCCACGCGCGCTTGATCGTGCGCAGCCTTTTGGAAGCGCTCACGGTGCGCGTTGGGCGCATTCGGGTGATCGAATCGAAGCAGCACGTGGAAAACGAGGCGCGCTACCAGCGCGCGAATGGCTACGAGTATTTGACGCTCCAACTGACTCCCGGCTGAGCCCCCTTCGGGCCTGCTCAATTCTATGAAGAGACACATCCTCCTTCTCCTGCTTTGTCTGGTCCTGCCGGTCTTTGCGGCGGACGAGAAAAAGACCACCGTGAAGAAGGAGGGCACGCCAGAATATAAGATTGGTCTCTACCCGCCGAAGGGAACCAACGTGCCACCCGCGATCCGCGCCGAGTTGGAGGCGGGCGTGACCGCACTCGGAAACGAATTGCAGGAGCTCGCCTCGTGGCTGGCAACAAACCAGCCGGCGCTCCGACCGCTGCTGCCCGACGTGCAGATCTTTTATAGCGCCGTCCGCTACGCACTCGAGGACGACATGTTTTACCAGACTGCTGAATTCAAGTCCGCCCGCGACCTGCTCGCCGCGGGCCGGGAGCGCGCCGCGCAACTCCGTGCTGGCCGCGCGCCATGGACCACCGCCACCGGCAACGTTGTTCGCGGCTATGTCTCCAAGCTCGACGGCTCGGTGCAACCTTACGGCCTGGTTGTGCCGGAGACGTTCAAGTCGGGGACGAACCGCCCGCACCGGCTCGACTACTGGTTCCATGGCCGGGGCGATACACTCAGCGAAGTCAATTTCCTCACCGGTCGGATGGGCGAGAAGGCGCGAAACCAGTTCTCGCCGGCGGGAGCCTTCGTGCTCCACCCGTACGGCCGTTTCATGAACGCCTATAAATTCGCCGGCGAGGTGGATGCTTTTGAATCTCTGGCCCACGTGCAGCAGCACTACCCGATTGACGACCAGCGCGTCTCCGTACGCGGTTTCTCGATGGGCGGCGCGGCGACCTGGCATCTCGGTGCGCATCACGCTGGCCGGTGGGCGGCGGCCAATCCGGGCGCGGGCTTCACCGAGGTATGGGTCTATCAAAATATCGCTGCCAAGGAGCCCAAGCCGGCTTGGTACGAGCAGAAGCTCTGGCGGCTCTACGACGCCACGGACTATGCTGCGAATTTTTTCAACACCACGCTCGTTGCCTACAGTGGCGAATTGGACAGTCAGCGACAGGCCGCCGACTTGATGGAAACCGCGCTCCGGGCGGAGGGCATGAAGATGACCCACATCATCGGTCTGGGTGTGGGGCACAAATACGAGCCGAAGGCCCAGGAGCGCGTGGGCGAGCTGATGGATGCCGCCGCCGCCAAAGGCCTCGACCCGTTCCCGAAGAGGGTGCGGTTCGTGCTGTTTTCGCTCCGCTTTAACCAGATGAAGTGGGTGACGGTGGACGCGTTGGAGCAGCACTGGGAGCGGGCGACTGTGGAGGCGGAATTGGACGATGGCACGGCGACGATTGCCACCCGGGGAATCGCGGGCATCACACTCGCTTTGCCTGCGGGAACCTCAGTCGTCCTCGACGGTAAACGGTTCGAGGGCGATCCGTCCGTTCCGCTGTTGTTCGCCAAGAGCAACGGGCGATGGGATCGCGGCTCAGCGCCGCGCGCTGCAGTCGGCGCTTGGGTCAAGACTCACGGCCTCCAAGGCCCCATCGATGACGCCTTCATGGAAAGTTTCTTGTTTGTGAAACCGACGGGCACGGCGATGAATGCGAAGGCGGGCGCGTGGGTTGAGGACGAGTTGACCTACGCCACGGGCCAATGGCGCCGCCAGCATCGCGGCGAACCGCGGGTAAAAAACGATTCGGCCGTCTCCGGTTCCGACATCGCCCAGCACAATCTCATTCTCTTCGGTGATCCTCAAAGCAACACGATACTCGCTGCCGTCGCCGACCAGCTTCCGATCCAATGGACGGCCGCAGGCATCGTGGCCGGTGGCAAGACCTGGGCGGTGGACCAATACGCGCCCGCCTTCATCTTCCCGAATCCGCTCAACCCGAAACGCTACATCGTGGTGAACAGCGGCTTTACTTTTGCGCTGGTGGGCGGCGCGAGCAATTCGCAGCAAACGCCCAAGCTGCCCGACTGGGCCATCCTCGCCATGAGTGTCCCTCGCTCCGAGCGTTTGGAGAAAGGCGTGTCGGACGCGAACTTCTTCGACGAGCGATGGAAGATGGCCGGCACCGGACCGTAGTCCGACTCGAGGGAAAATTCATTGCCAGCCATTTGGATCGGGCCGCTTTGCTGATCGGCTCTCAGCCGCCCTCCATCGATGCAACTCGCAATTGCACCAGGGCGGGTGCTTCGCGACATTGATGAGGGATCCGATGATGCGGTGTGTGCTGAGATTAGGACTTTTGACGATCATCTGGGGATGGTCGGTGGGGGGTCCATTGGCCGATGGCCCGATACCGTCGGGCGCTTCCTGGCAGTTCTTCCGGGGTTTTTTCTCCCCGTCGGACGACGGGGAGGCGTGGCGGCAGCCAGACTTCGCGGACGACGATTGGGAGACCGGTGCGGAGCCGTTCTTTTACGGGGAACCGCTGATCGGAACGGAGCTTCCCGACATGCGCGGGAACTATACGAGCGTGTACCTGCGCCGGACGTTCGACATCCCCCATCCGGACGAGTTTAGTTCCGTCGCGCTCAAGGTCCTGTCGGACGACGGCTTTGTCGCGTGGATCAATGGTCAGGAAGTGGCGCGGTACAATGTACCGGGCGGGGATTTGGGACCGGACGCCGTTGCCAATCGGACGTTTCCCGAGCCCTTGTCCGTCGAGGAGTACCCCGTGGGCCGTCCCTCCACCGTGCTGCGATCGGGACGCAACGTGCTGGCGATCCACGCCTTCAATGCCTCGCTGAACGACAGCAGCGATTTTGTGTTGAGTCCCACTTTGGAAACCACCGTGGATACGTCGATCCCGGTGGTGGAACGGGTACTGCCCTCCGCAGGGGCCCTCCTGCGCGAATTCAGCTCACTTGAGATCCAGTTCAGTCGCCCGGTTCGGGGCGTTGATGCCGCGGACCTGTTGGTCAACGGAGTGGCGGCCACTGAGCGGGTGGAATTTGCGCCGGGTCAGTTCCTCTTCAGCTTCCCGTCCGCCGGATCGGGACCGGTCACCGTGGAGTTTCGTAGCGGTCACGGTATTCGGGATCTGGCGTCCGTTCCCCATCCGTTTGCCGGCGACTCGTGGTCCTTCGTGGTAGATCCCACGGCACCTGGCTCGGGAGTGTTGCTGAACGAGTTGATGGCCGACAATGACCGGACCTTGCGGGATGAAGAGGGTGATACGCCGGACTGGGTCGAACTGTTCAACTCTGACCGGCACAGTATCAGCCTGACTGGATGGTGGCTCTCGGATGATCCGGCCAACCTCAAGAAGTGGCGGTTGCCGGTTCTTAGCCTCGCCGAGAAAAGCTTCCTCGTGATCTTTGCTTCGGGCAAGGACCGCACCAAGAACCCCGTCCGATTGCACACGAATTTCAAGCTTCAGCAAGAGGCGGGAGGTTTCGTGGCGCTGTCCAATCCCGCCGGGGAGGTGGTGTCCGCCATCGCCAACTACCCAACGCAACGGGAGGATATCTCGTACGGCCTGGCCGCCGGCGCGCCGAATCTAGTCGGATTTTTCCCGACGCCCACCCCGGGAAGGCTCAACCAGCAGCAGGGCTCGGGCTTCTCTCCACCGGTCGAGTTCAGCGACTCCGGTCGGACCTACCAGGGCCAATTGAGCTTGGCGCTCTTTACGACGAATCCGGCGGCCGTCATTCGGTACACCACCGACGGCACCTCACCTACACCCGCATCCGCGGCCTATGCCATCCCTCTCGTTCTGACCAACGCGGTCCAGGTGCGCACGCGGTCCTTCGTCAGCGGACTCCTGCCGGGCTCGCTGCGCAGTGAGACGTTTGTTCCAATCACCGCTCCATTGGCCGCCTTTACCTCCGATCTCCCGGTCCTGCTCATCCATCACTTCGACCGGGGACGCCCGTCCGCCAACACGGAAACTTACGCCAGTGTGCAACTGTACGAACCGGACACCACGGGTGTCACCTCGCTCACCCGCCTCCCGTCGCTCACCTCGCGGGCGGCGATCGCTGCCCGAGGATCGAGCACCGAGGGGATTTCCAAGGTCAGTCTGAAGTTGGAGTTTCAGGATGAATTCGCTTTCGGCCGTTCCCTTGGAATCCTGGGCATGCCGGCTGATCCAGACTGGGTGCTCTATGCGCCGAACCAATTCGAGCCGATCCTGATTCATAATCCGTATGCGCATCAGCTCAGCCGGGACATCGGCCGCTATTCTCCGCGGACCCGCTTTGTCGAAGTGTACCTCGTCGAGCAGGGTTTGGGGCCGGTCAGCCAGACCAGCTATGGCGGCATCTACGTTCTCGAGGAGAAGATTAAACTCGATCGCAACCGAGTCGATGCTCCCAAGCTGTTTTCCGGTCAGACCCAGCTGCCGGACATCAGCGGCGGCTACCTGATGAAGATCGATCGCGCCGATCCGGGGGACGGCGGATTCTACGCCGCCAACCGGGAAATCCTCTTCGTCAGCCCCAAGGAGGAGGAGATCGTCCGGAGTGATCGGACCGCTCAGCGAAACTATCTCGAGAGCTATATGAATGACTTTGGCAACGCCCTCTACGGAGAGAACTACCGGGATCCGATCAACGGCTACCGAGCCTATGTGGATGTCGGATCCTGGATCGATCACCATTGGCTGAACGTGCTGACGTTTAACGTCGATGCCCTCCGCCTGAGCACCTATTTTTACAAGCAACGCGAGGGCAAGCTACACTTCGGGCCGCTGTGGGACTTCGATCGGGCGCTCTGCTCGACGGACGGGCGGGATGCCGAGGCCGACACTTGGCGATCAACGGTCAGTGACATGGGCACCGACTTCTTCAACTATCCTTGGTGGGATCGCCTGTTCTCGGATCCTGATTTTTTTCAGGCCTATATCGACCGCTATCAGGATCTTCGCCGATCCCACTTCAGCCTCACCAATTTGACCCGTTTGGTGGACGACCTGACGGGCCAGGTCCGCAAGGCCCAGCCTCGCGAGTATGCCCGATGGCGCCATGAGCCCCGGGGCGGCAGCTACGCGGGCGAGATCCGCCTGCTCAAGACGTGGCTGCGCACTCGGACCACCTTCATCGACAGCCAGTTTGTCCCTCCGCCATCCTTTACCGTGCCAGGACAAATCGTTCCCAGGGGATACACGGTGACGCTCAACGTCCCGGCTGACACCACGGTGTACTACACGCTGGATGGAACCGATCCTCGCGCCCAGGGCAGCGACACCGGAGACGAGTTCGCTCCCGGAGCGATGGAGTACACCGGACCGGTGGCAATCAACGCCAACCACCGAGTGGTCGCCCGCGCGCGAAATCCCAACCACATCGCCCTCACCGGTCCCGATAATCCGCCACTCGCCAGCGTCTGGTCGGGCCCGGTCGCCGAGACCTTTGTGACCGATCCAATTCCGGTGCGGTTGCAGGCCACTTTCGTGAAAGGCGTCTTGCGCATTCGGTTTACGGGTGAACCCGGACGAACATATGCGCTTCAGCAACGTGCCGATCTCGCTCTGGGCACGTGGCAGGCAGAGGACACTCAGGTGGCGCAACGGGATGGCACGGTGGAATTCGGGATCATTCCCGTCGCCGGTGCGCGTCTCTACCGGGCGCTGCTGCGCTGAACGGGGAAAAAGTACCTAAGGCGCCGCCCGCTCCCCGAATCCGGGACTCCGGATATTGAGCCGAGACGTCTTGCTCGTTGGAAAGTTAGACGGTTCACGATCGAAACGCGGTATCCGGGATGAGGCTGCGAAGCCGAACTACAAGCGGGATATCGTATGGAACTGTCGGGTCGACGGTCATTGGCCTCATGCCACTCAATCCGTCGGCTCCGCCTACTCTACGCCCCGATGCCATTGTCCGTTGACAATGCGGTTGACGATACCCCCGCAAGGACGTGTTATTACCCCACGTTGAAACCGCGCCTGACTTCATGAGATGCTCCTTTGCCCGGGGCACCGGCCACCGGATCGCCGCCCGAATCCCATTCGTCCGCGTGCTTGTGTTGCTGCTCTTGCTATCGGGATGGGCGGCCAGTTTTGCCGCCACGAATTCCCCGACACCCCGGGCCGGCGCTCCCGCAACGCGGGCGTCCGCCGGGCATTGGTCTTTCCAATCGCTCGCCCCGATGGCTGTCCCCGGGCCGGTGCCGACGGCTGTTGGCGGAAATCCAATCGATGCGTTCCTCAGCAAAAAGCTCCGTGAATCCGGAGTGGAACCCGTCCCGACCGCCGGCAAACCCGACCTGCTACGCCGGATTACGTACGACCTCACCGGGCTGCCGCCTACGCCTGCTGAACTCCGCGATTACCTTCGAGACCCATCGGCCAATGCGTTTGAAAAAGTCGCCGACCGGCTGCTGGCGTCGCCCGCCTTCGGCGAGCGCTGGGCGCAGCACTGGCTCGACCTGGCTCATTACGCGGATTCCAATGGGTTCGAGGCGGATGCCGACCGGCCGGATGCCTGGCGTTATCGCGACTGGGTTATCCGAGCGTTCAACGAGGATCTTCCCTACGACCGTTTTGTTTCGCTGCAGGTGGCGGGCAATGAAGTGGCGCCGGGGGAAAACGAAGCGTTGATCGCTACGGGCTTTGCGCGCAGCGGCCCGCGTGAAATCGTGGGTGGCAATATTGATCCGGAGGTAGTGCGCCAGGACGAATTGATCGCGGCAACCACGACGGTGGGATCCGTTTTTCTGGGGTTGACCATTGGCTGTGCCCGTTGCCATGACCACAAATTTGATCCGTTGCCGACCACGGATTACTACCGCCTTCAGGCCTTTTTTGCCGGAGCTCAGCTCAAGGATATTCCGATCCACACGGAGCAGGAGAAGAAATGGTTCGAACAGGAGACCGCGCGGATCAATGCATTGATCAAGCCCATTGAGGCGGCCAAGGCGAAGCTCGAGGAGCCGTTCAAGCTGCAACTCATCCAGGCCAAGGAAGCCGGACTCACCGCTCGTGAGCGTGCAATTCGTGACAAGCCGAAGGACCAAAGAACCGCCGAGGAGGCCCGCCTATTCGAGGGGAGTAACGTGGCCTTAAAAGTTACCTGGGAGGAAATCGCGGATGCGGTGCGGGAGAGTCCGGCGGAGTTTGAGGCCCGGGAGTCCCTCAAGCGCCAGATCCACGAACTGCAACTCCAACTACCCCGGCCCTTGGCCCATGCCATGTCAATGGCCGAGAGCGTCACGAACATGCCCGATACGCGGGTCCTCCAGCGCGGCAACGTGAAGGCGAAGCTCGGAACCGTCGGTCCCGCTCCGCCCGCGGTGCTGCTCGCAAATATGACGACGGCACCGAGCTTTCAGGCTCCCACAACGCCGTTGGATCCCAGCCGGTCCGGCCGCCGGTTGGCCCTCGCCCACTGGTTGATCGCCCCCAATAATCCGCTCACTGCCCGGGTCATCGTCAATCGGCTCTGGCAGCATCATTTTGGCCGGGGCCTCGTGGCGACCGCGTCGGATTTCGGCGTTCGAGGCGAACGACCCTCCCATCCGGAGCTCCTCGACTGGCTCGCCCAGGAACTGATTCGCAATGGCTGGAGACTCAAGCCGCTGCATCGGCTCATGGTGACATCGCAGGCCTATCAGCGGGCCTCCCAGGCAAACAGTGCAACCGGCAGTGCCCGGGATCCGGACAACCACTACCTATGGCGCATGAACAAGCGACGGATGGAGGCGGAAGGATTCCGGGATTCGATCCTGGCAGTGTCCGGAATTCTCAACCGTAAGCCCGGGGGGCCGGGCGTCTGCATCCCGCTCGAACCCGAAGTCCGTTCGCTGATTTTTACTGAAGCGGAAGTGGTCGATCTCTGGCCGGTCGATCGCGATCTTCCGCAGCATTTCCGGCGCTCGATCTATGTGCATCGCAAACGGAATGTTCATTACCCGATGTTCGATGCGTTTGATGTCCCGGATGCCCTGACTCCGTGTCCGCAGCGCCCCGTGAGTACGCACGCTCCGCAGGCGCTGGTCATGTTGAATAGCAATTTTGCCCAACAGTCCGCCCGGGCCTTCGCGCTTTCTCTACTGCACAGCGACCGACGGGACTCCGCCCGGATCCGGGATGCTTTCCTCCGCTGCTATGCGCGGCCTCCCTCCGCCGGGGAATTGCAGGATGCCGCCGAGTTTATCGGAAACTCGCCTTCCGCGTCGGCCGTGGATCGGTGGACGGACTTCACCCTCGCGCTCATCAACAGCAACGAGTTTATTTATGTCCCCTAGAACGATCACCCCCGACCGGTGCCCGGGTCCGTTGGGAACCCGTGCCGGGCTTTCGCGCCGGCGTTTCCTGGAGACGGCCGGCCAAGGTTTTGGAGCTCTCGCCCTGTCGCAAATGCTGGCGGGGGAAGTCGCTCGGAGCGCCGGCGTCGCGTCCGTGAATCCGCTCGGGCCACCGCGCACCCACTTTCCCGCCCGGGCCAAACGTTGCATCTTCCTCTTCATGGTCGGAGGACCGAGCCAGATCGATCTCTTCGATCCCAAGCCGGTTCTGAACACGCTGAACGGCAAGCGGCTGCCGGACAGTTTCGGCACCATTAAAAGCCAGTTTATCGAGAACGATCCGATCTGCCTCGGGTCCACCCGGCGTTGGGGACGCTACGGCCGGTGCGGCATGGATATGTCGGACCTGGTGCCGCACATGCACGCCCACGCGGACACTCTCGCACTCGTGCGTTCCTGTGCGGTCGACAGTGTGATCCATGCACCCGCCCATTATCAGATGAATTCCGGACGCGTGTTTATGGGGCATCCGAGCCTGGGCAGTTGGGTTACCTACGGCCTGGGGTCGGAGTCCGAAAACCTGCCGGCGTTCGTGGCCATGGCGCAACCGCAGGGCACTCCCGAGGGCGGTGCGCCGTGCTGGAGTTCCGGTTTTCTGCCCGCCTCGTGCCAGGGCACCCTCTTCCGCCCAGGCCTGAACCCGATCGTTAACCTCGCGCCCGACGATCCGAGTTTTGATCGACCCCGCCAGCGCCGCGTCCTCGATTACCTCCAGGGGTTGAATCAACGTCACCTGCCCGCCGGCGACACCGAACTCGAGGCACGAATCGCCAGTTACGAACTTGCATTTCGCATGCAGGCGGAGGCTCCCGAGGCGGTTGACATTTCCCGCGAGACAGCCGAAACGCGCGCCCTGTATGGCGTCGATCAGCCGGCCACGGCGGAATTTGGCACGCGCTGCTTGATCACGCGGCGGCTCATCGAACGCGGCGTTCGTTTCGTCCAGCTTTACTCCGGCGGCGGGCCGGTCGCCTGGCAATGGGATGCTCACGATGACGTGAATGCCAATCACGAACGAATGTGTGGCGCCACGGATCGCCCCGTCGCGGCGCTCCTGACCGATCTCAAACGACGCGGTCTCCTCGAGGACACACTGGTGATCTGGGGCGCTGAGTTCGGCCGGACGCCCGTCAGCCAGAAAGGCAGCCGCGGACGCGACCACAATGCGACGGGATTCTCGATGTGGTTCGCCGGCGGCGGCGTCCGCCCGGGAACGATCTATGGGGCCACGGATGAGATCGGGTTGCACGCGGTCCAGGGGCGTGCCCACGTGAACGACATCCATGCAACCATTTTACACCTGATGGGCCTGGATCACCTGCGGCTGACCCACCTGCACAGCGGGCGGGATGAGCGATTGACCGATGTGGCGGGCGAGGTGATCCAGGGCATCCTCGCATGATCGCGTTCTTGATCTAGCACTATGAAAAACCGCCACCCGCTCTGGATAATTTCCACGGCCCTCCTGAAAACGAATCGCCCGCGAGCCGTAATCCTCCTTTTGGCTTTGACCTGTCTCCTGTCGCCGGGACTCGGTCAGGCGCCCGATCCTGGAAAATACTCCGCCGACTCGTTCGAGGTGACGGCGACGCGCGGACACAAAGCGTCGATGCGCGACGGCGTGCGGCTCTCGGTGGATGTGTTTCGGCCGAAAGCTGAAGGGCGATTCCCCGCGATCCTGATCATCACGCCCTATAGCAATAATCCAGGGTATCAGACACGGGGCAGTTGGTTTGCGCAGCGTGGCTATGTTGTGGCCGTGGCGGATTCGCGCGGCCGCTTCGATTCGGAGGGGGAATGGGATCCGTTCGACCCGAAACACAAGACCGACGGCTACGATCTCGTCGAATGGTTGGCGGCGCAGTCCTGGTGTGACGGCAAGGTGGGGATGATGGGGTTATCTTACATGGGTTGGACCCAATGGTGGACCGCGACACAGGGGCCGCCCTCGTTGCGGGCGATCGTGCCCGAAGTCGCGCCGCCGGATCCGTTCTATAACCTGCCCTACCAAAACGGGGTGCTCGTGGGCTTGATGTTGGACTGGGCAGGGCAGATGGCCGGACGCGTAGGGCAGACGTTGGGCCCTGGCACGTATGGTGGATTTGGAGCCAACGATCGGCGACTCAAGGATTACCTGCAGTTGCCCTACCTCAAGCTGAACGAGCTTCGTGGTGCGCTCGATGCGCCGTGGTTCGAAAAGTGGATTCGCGGCACTGTGGCAAGCGATCCCTATTGGCGCGGCATCGCCTACCAAACTCCTTCGAATTACGCGAAGGTGACCGTCCCGTCGCTCGCGGTGACCGGTTGGTTTGATGCGGATTTTTCGGGTTCGCCGATGAATTACATCGCGATGAAACAACACGGCGCAACCCCCGAAGCCCGCCGGCCCCGACTCGTGATTGGCCCTTGGCCGCACATTTTTAATCAGAACCGGAAAGTGGGCGCGTTCGACTACGGTCCCCAGGCTGTGATCAACTGGGATGGCTACGTTTGTCGCTGGTTCGATCACTGGCTCAAGGGCACGGACAATGGCGTGATGCGGGATCCGCCTGTCCATGTGTTTGTGATGGGTCGGAACAAATGGTCTGCCGAGCAGGACTGGCCGCTGCCGCAGACGCGCTGGACGAAGTATTACCTGCACAGCGGCGGCCATGCGAACTCGACCAGCGGCGACGGGTTATTGAACACATCGCCCCCCGGTGCGCCGGGCGATGCGGCATTCGATTCCTATACCTATGATCCGGCCAATCCGACGCGCTCGCCCTTCACAGGTGGCCATTTGGAAGACGGCGCGGCCGATACACGCGCTTCATCCAGCGGTGCCGGCGTGCTCGTCTATACCACGCCCCCATTGGAAGAAGAAGTCGAGGTCACCGGCCCGATCACCGCCAAACTCTACGCCGCCACCTCGGCTCGCGACACCGACTGGATGGTCCGTCTCATCGATGTTCAGCCGGACGGATTCTCGGCGATGCTGGGCGAGGGCGTCCTGCGAGCCCGTCATCGGGACCCCGCTCGCGAGGGCGCCTTCAATCCCGACAAGCTCAGCGTCATCGAGCCCAATCATGTGTATGAATACACCATCGAATTCTGGCGGGCGACGGCCAACGCGTTTGCCAAGGGCCATCGCATTCGCATTGAGATTTCCAGTAGCTACTTCCCTTATTATCTTCCCAACCTCAACACGGGCGCGGACAGCATCGGTCTCGAAACCAACATCGTCGTGGCCGAACAGAAGATCCTGCACGCGGCCGGACGCGCGTCCCACGTCGTCCTCCCCATTATTCCGCACCGCTGATTTGCGCTTACACACTCTCCGCTGAAGCTCAGGATTTGACCCTTGACATCATCGGGCCGCCACAGATTCTGCGCACGAATTTGCGCATCCCCGGCTCCGACAAAGCGTCTCACCTGTTGAAGCCCGGTGGCCGTTTATTTCTTCCCAATGATTGATGTGACTGCACAACACGTACTGGTAACGGATTGGTTTCTGCCCGATTTCGAGATCGAACGGAGCGCGCTCGAAGCGCATGGAATCACGTGGTCGATGCCCGAGTGGAAATCACCGCCCCCGCGTGACGAACAAATCCGCCTGTTACTCGGCCGGATTCAGCAGTCGCCGCGAATTGATGGCGTGCTGTTTGTCCTCGCGCCGTTGCCCAAGGAAGTCATCGATGCCCTGCCGCCAACCTGTCGACATCTCCAACGGGTCGGCATCGGTCTGGACACGATCGATTTGGACGCAACGAAGGCGCGCGGGATGACCGTGGATAACACGCCGGATTATGCCATCGAGGAGGTTGCCGTGCATGCGATGGGCATGGTGCTGTCGTTGCATCGCCAGTTGATCGCGACGCAGTCCGTACTACTCGGCGGTCAATGGAAGATTCGGCCGCCCGACCCGATCGAGCGGTTGAGCACGTTGACGCTGGGCCTGGTCGGTTTGGGGAGAATCGGTCGCAAGTTTGCGGAGTGGATGCGCCCGTTGGTCGCCCGCGTCTTGTATGCCGATCCCGCCGTGAGCTCCGCTCCCAACATGGAAGCCGCGCCGCTTGAACACGTTCTTCGCGAATCGGACATCCTTTCGCTGCACTGCCCGCTGGTGCCGCAAACGCGCGGCCTGATCAACGCGCAGGCACTCCAGTTGATGAAACCGACCGCCATTCTGGTCAACGTGGCGCGCGGCGGCTTGATCGACGCGGACGCCGTGGCCGCGGCCGTCCGCGGCGGGCGGCTCGCCGGTCTGGGGGTTGATGTATACGAGCCCGAGGTGTTGCCCCCGGATTCGCCGCTGCGCTCGTTGGGCGATCGCGCGATTCTGACGAGTCATACCGCCTGGTACAGCCGGCAATCCGTGGTGGACTGCCGGACGCAAGCCATCCAAAAAATGATTGCCCGATTGCAGACCCCATGAGCATGGAAAACAAAGTTGCGGTGGTGACGGGCGGCGGCAGCGGCATCGGCCACGCAACCTGCCTGGAATTCGCGCGCACGGGAGCGAAAGTGGTGGTCGTCGACTTAAACGCGGCGGCCGGCGCGGCAACGGTCGAGGCCATTCGGGCGGAGGGAGGCATGGCGGAATTCATTCGCGCCGACGTCCAACATTCCGATGACGTGCGGCGCTACGTCGAGGGCGCGGTCGCGGCCTTCGGTCGGATCGATGCATTTTTCAACAACGCGGGCATTGAAGGGACGGTTCGCCCCTTGGTTGATTACCCGGAGGATGTCTTTGATCGGGTCATGGCGGTGAATGTGCGCGGGGTTTTTCTCGGTCTGAAATACGTGCTACCCATCCTCATTGCTCAGAAAACCGGGGCCGTCATCAATACCGCTTCGGTGTCGTCTTTCTACGGCCCATCCGGACTCGGGGCCTACGCCGCGAGCAAACATGCCATCCTCGGGTTGACCCGGGTGGCCGCGGGCGAAGTCGGCCGACTCGGCGTGCGCGTCAATGCCGTGTGTCCGGGGCCGATCCTGACGCCGCTGTGGAGCGCTCTCGAGAAGGAGGCTAACCGCGATAATCCCGAGGCGGTCCGCGAGGGATTCCTGGCGCGCAATCCCAGCGGCCGGTTCGGTCAACCCGAGGAAGTGGCTCGCGTCGTCGTTTTTCTCGCATCCGACGCAGCCAGTTACGTCAATGGCGCAGCCTGGACGATCGACGGCGGCCGTTTGGCCGTTTAGAAAATGGCCAGCGCGACCCCACCAACTTTTGCCGTCGCGGACGGGAGTCCGCGCTGCTTTCGTCCGAGCGAACGTTCATGGTTTTACTTCCTGTCCAATCTCTGGAAAATCGTCTGTCAGTCTTTTCGAAAGTGTGTGCACACAATATATGCTGAAAAGGGCCACGATTCTGATCGAAGGCAATTCTGAGAAATGCACGGACTTATGCAAAGACTGGTACCCACGAACCGGGTAGGGCTGACCTGGCGGTCGGCTCTGGAGTTTGGATATTCCGAAGGCGCGGAGCGCCGCAAGACCCTAGCCCATGGCGTGAGCCGTGGGATTTCAGGTGCGCGGCGATCGAGCCCCGGAGGGGCGATAGAAAATGTCGAGATGTCGCGCTATCCTGGCGCTCTATCGCCCCTGACGGGGCTTACGTTTTGCGCGAACGCAAACCCATGGCTCACGCCGTGGGCTAAGGTCTGGCGCCGCTCCGCGGCTTTGCTAACGGCCGATATTCCTTCCAGGACACACGCGACGGAAAATGGCCAAACCCCAGGGGCGACCTGCCGGTCGGCCGGGCGTGCGGCAGCGCGCCCCGACCCGACCAAACTCTGCTAACTCAACCCAATTATGAAACCTACAACGCTATTGCCCCACGGTGAACTCCTTCGCCTGAAACGCTGGAACACACCCACCATCTACAATGGCTGGGAACAATTCACCCAACACGACGCCGCCGCCGATGCGTTCAACCTCGAAGAAGTCCGCGACTTTATGCCGCAGATGGGACCCATGGTCGGCTACGCGGTCACGGTCGTTATTGAACCGAGCAACCTGGCCCACAAGAGTAACGGCGCGAAGCAATGGAGCGACTACCGCCGCTACGTCGCCAGTGTCCCGGGCCCGAAAATCGTCGTCGTCCAGGACCTCGACAAGCCGCACGTCATCGGCTCGTTGTGGGGCGAGGTGAACGCGAACAATCACCACGCCCTTGGCTGCGTTGGCACCATCACGGACGGTGCCATTCGCGATCTCGACGAGATGTGCAACGCGGGTTTTAAAGGCATGGCTCGTCGCCTCTGCGTCGGTCATGCCCACGCGACGCCCGTGCGCTGGGGTTGCGAGGTCGAGGTTTTTGGACGCCGGATTCAGCCGGGCCAGCTCGTCCATGCGGATAAACACGGCTTCCTCGCCATCCCGCCCGGCGAGGAGAAACGACTACTCGAAGCCGCTGCGTTCATGGATGCCAACGAGTGCAACACCATGATTGCCGCCGCGCGCGGTTCGCGAGGGGAACCTCTCGAAAACGTCCTCGCCGCGATGGATGCCGCTGGCCGTGCGTTTGGGGAGGCCGCGAAGGCGACGTTCGGACGCAAAGGCGAATGGTCATGAAGATTGTCGTTCTCGATGGCTACACGACGAACCCGGGCGATTTGAACTGGGATGGGTTCACCCAACTCGGCGACTGTGAAATCCATGAGCGCACGCCGGAATCGGAGGTGGTCAAACGGGCGGGTAATGCCGAGGTGTTGCTCGCCAACAAGGCGCTCCTCAGTGCCGCGACCCTCGTCCAATTGCCTGCCCTGCGCTACATCGGGGTCCTCGCGACGGGCTTCAATAACGTGGATGCGGCGGCCGCTCGCATGCGCGGCATTCCCGTCTGTAATGTGCCGGAATACGGGACGCCGACCGTCGCGCAGGCAGTCTTCGCCCTGCTCTTGGAACTGACGAACCGTACGGGCTATTACGCGCAGACCGTGCGGGCCGGGCGCTGGACGGCATCGAAGGATTTTTGTTATTGGGACGGCTCGCTGATCGAGCTGTCCGGGCTTACTCTCGGGATCGTCGGGTATGGGCGGATCGGGCAGGCGGTCGCGCAGATTGGCCGTGCGTTCGGGATGCGCATCCTTGCGTATCGACGCAGCGGTGGCGTGACACCCGAAGGCACGGACCTCGAAACGCTCTTTCGCTCCAGCGACGTGATCTCGCTGCACTGCCCGCTGACTCCCGAGACCAAGGAAATGATCAACGCCGCCCGAATCGCGCAGATGAAGCCAACCGCGCACCTCATCAACACGGCCCGGGGCCTTCTCATTAACGAACTCCACCTCGCCGATGCTTTGAACACCGGTCGCATCGCCGGGGCCGGGCTTGACGTTCTTTCCATCGAGCCTCCCGCCGCATCCAATCCCCTGCTCCAGGCCAAGAACTGCATCATCACACCACACATCGCCTGGGCGACCCGCGCTTCGCGCGGACGTCTGCTCCAAATCGCTGCGGAGAACATCCGCGCCTATCAGCGAGGACAATTGCAGAACGTCGTGAATCCATGAACGCGCCTTTATGGAGTGCGGTGGCAAGCGAAGCGCGACACCGCTTTGGGTGAGGTTCCACGCCGGGCGACAGACCGAAAGCGCCGTCGCCGCTGAGAGCTCTGCCGGCGCACTCCAAATCGCAACGCGCCCTTATGGAGTGCGGTGGCAAGCGAAGCGCGACACCGCTTTGGGTGAGTATTCACGCCGAGCGGCAGATCGAAAGCGCCGTCGTCGCTGAGAGCTCTGCCGGCGCACTCCAAATCGCAACGCGCCTTTATGGAGTGCGGTGGCAAGCGAAGCGCGACACCGCTTTGGGTGAGTATCCACGCCGGGCGGCGGATCGAAAGCGGCCGCCTTCGTTTTCTTCGTTTCCTTCTGTTGTGATCCGGACTATCTGGACGGACCGCCATGAACCGTCGCCAATTCCTCGCCGTCACGAGTACCGCGCTCGCAACGCTGCCGTCCACGTTGCCTGCCGCCGACGCTCCCGCTAGATCCAGAATCCCCATTGGTTTCTTTGGCGCGACCCACTCGCATGCCGCAGCGAAAATCAAACAGGCCATGACCTCGCCCGACTGGGATTTTGTCGGGGTGTGGGAATCCTCCGTGGCGGGTAGGCAAACGTGTGAGAAACTCGGCGCAAAACTCGTTTCTCAGGATGAACTTCTCCAACGAGCCCGCGTGGTGGCCGTGGAGTCGGACGCGCGCGACCGGGCCGGGCACGCCTTGCTCGCTCTCAAGGCGGGCAGGCACGTTCATCTCGAGAAGCCGCCTGCGATGACGCTCGCCGACATGCAGTCCGTGGTGGCGCTTGCCCTGGAGAAGAAGTTGCTCTTGCAAACAGGCTTCATGTGGCGCCACAACCCGGGCTTCCAGTCGTTGATTGAAGCAGCGCACCAAGGCTGGCTCGGCGACGTGTTCCTCGTGCGCGGATTCATTAGTAACAACCTCTCCGCTGCGAGCCGGATCGAGTGGGCCGAGTATCCAGGGGGTTCGATGTTCGAACTCGGATCGCATCTCGTCGACGCCACTGTCCGCCTGCTCGGCAAGCCGAAAGCGGTCACACCGTTTGTGCGCCATCACGGCTCGTTCAACGATTCACTCAAGGACAACAACGTGGCCGTTCTGGAATACGAGCGCGCCACCGCCATTCTCATCAACACCGCATTGCAATCGGGTACGACACCGCAGCGCTCGTTTGAAGTGCTCGGCACGAACGGGACCGCCACACTGCAACCGATTGAACCCCCGACGCTCACCATCGATTTGACGAAACCCGCCGGGCCTTACCGAAAGGGCTCGCAGACGATTCCGATGCCGGTTTACCGGCGTTACGAAGCCGACTTCGTCGAACTGGCCGCCGCCGTACGCGGGGAACGTTCGTTGTCCGTTTCACTCGCGGACGAACTGCTGGTGGCCGAAACCATTCTCCGCTGTAGCGACATGCGGTGACCGCCAGGGCAGGGCGCATTCACGGGTTTGGCGGTTGCCGGCCGCCGGGCTCCGCGTGAATCACCGTTGCATTTTCAGCCCCCTGATCCGCGGATAGGAATCTGAAAATGAGGAAAAAAGCTCTCGACGGTGCCTTTTCTCCGCGTGCAGTTGTTATCTATGCTGTATTGAACACGGCCACGCAGCCCTATTTCCCAGAAGACAGTGCTTGCCATGAGTATTGAATTCGTCGCCTCCGACGAAAGGGGAGTGGGAACCGCGGATAAACGCCGATCGACACAGATTCCAGGCCTATTCTATCCGCGTCAATCCGAGTTCATCCGCGGTTCTTCTTCGCGGCTTCACTTCGTTCGGGATGAAGTGATGGCGCGATGAAGACACCCCGCGACGTCAGCGGCGAGAATTTGGCCAAAGCGCTCCGACAACTGGGGTCTGCGGTTACCCGCCAGACCGGTTCCCACCTCCGTATCACCACTCAGGAGCACGGAGAGCATCACGAAGTCATTCCCAATCATAGCCCGATCAAGATTGGTACCCTTCGGAGTATTTTGCGCGATGTGGCGGCACACCATGAGACGAGTGTGCCCGAGTTGCTTCAAAAGCTTGGCCTTTAGGCGTCACTTCTTCCCGTTGCCGTGTGATTGCGTGCCCCCTGAACAAGTTTCTTCATTTAAGGGATTGCCTCTTGCGGAATTCTTTGCCTGAATCCATTGCGTTCCCCAAAAAACAGTCATTATCATGAAAAAACGCTCATACCTACCGGTTCTTTTCGCGTCGGTATTCCTGCCAACGCTTACTCAGGCTCAGGAATTCGACGTCACAACGTTTGACCCGACCTCCACCGGAGTTTGGTCCAGCCCCAACAGCACATTCCTCATGGTTCCCAAAGTGGCGAATGACTCCGTCATTCTTGACGGTGCCGCGACATCGGCCGAATACGGCGGATTCGTTGGTGTACAGGTCTCACCGGGTAACCCAGACGGGACAAAGGGCAGCGCCTGGATTCTTGATTTTGGGGACCCCCTTGCGTGGAGCGGCGTTGCGGATAACAGTTTCACCTTCTTTCTCTCGCATGACGACAAGTACCTTTACGTCGGGGTGAACACCAAGGACGATGTGGTGAATAGCGACGATGAGAATAGTCAATTCTGGCGAGACGACGCCATCGAAATGGTTGTGGACGCGCTGTCGTATGGGTATGACACTGCGGCGCACACGGTTGATGAGTACGGTGGGCATAATTATGTGAATTACCAGGGACGCTTCAGTGATTGGGACGATGTAGCCGGGACAAAGAATTCCGCCGGGCTTTGGGCTACTGCCGTTGATTGGAAATACGGCCAGACGGGCGATATCTTTGGCTTCGGCAAATCAGTGACTGGCGGCTGGCAGATGGAAGTGCGATTCAACAAGAATATGTTCGAATCGCCCGCCAAGGGTAACAAGCTGGCAAATGGCTACATCATGGGCTTCAACATCGGTATGGACGATGACGATGGAAAACTCCCCGACGCCGCAAAAGGCTCTCTGAGCATCCAGCATTGGTGGGCTAATCGGGCAAGATACAAAGGAGTCGATGCGGCGTATCTCGAGACTCTCACTCCCGAAGAAAAGAACCTCCAAGTTTGGCGAGCTGACACCGAAAATCATCCTTTGAGTGTTGACTCGGCAGGGCGGCTTGCTCTCGCCGGCGCCGGCCAAGTTGTTTTCGGTTATGATGCCGACAAGAAATCGACTGGGAAGATCCTGTTCGTGTGTGCGAGTTCCGATGCCCCAAATCTTGGCGACGGTGGCTTGATTGCACTCCTTCGGTCGAAGGGTTACACGGTCACTGTACAAAGTTCATCGGGCGTGACTCCCGACGAACTTCGCGCCGCGTGTGTCGGTCAGGACGTGGTATTTATCTCCCAGAGCCTTGGGTCTGGTTCGGTGCTCGAACCGATCGGTGACCCCCCTCTTTCACAGTTCATCCTCCGAGATGTGGATATCCCGATCATCTCCAACGAGGCGTTCATGTATGACAACGCGGAATGGACGACCCATCCGGAAGACTATTCCAATGAATTCTCGTTTTTCGGCAACACCGGACGTACGGAAGCTACCCAGGATCCGGCAATTATGGACGGGCGAGATTCTCTGTTCATTCGCAAAGCGGACCATCCTATTGCCAAGGGACTTACCCTCGGGACAAAGGGAAAGGCGAAGGTCTTTTCCACCCACTACAGTCTCAACTACGGCACCCCAGGGGCTGATGCCGACATCATTGCCAGCGTTCAAGATGACGGAAAGTTTCCGACCGATTGGGTGTACGAGAAAGGCGACAAGCTTGTGGACGGCAGCGTCTGCCCCAACAAGCGCATTGCCCTTTTCCTCGGTCAGACGGCAGCGGCGGTCGCCAACTGGGACACGGATGTCAGCATCTTGACTGCAGATGGAAAGAAAATGCTCTTCAACACGATTGACTACGCCATCGGCAAGACCGTGACGGTCCCGCCGACGATTTCCATCGCGAAAAGCGGCGCGAATGTCGTGATCACCTACGCCGGTGGCACGCTGCAGAGCTCGGCAACGATCAACGGGATCTATGGCAACGAAGCTGGGGCCAGCCCGGTGACGATCACGGCGCCGACCGGAAACAAGTACTATAAGGTCAAAGCGAACTGAGCTGTCAGTACCCTTGCGGTCATTGAACCGCAATCTTTTGCAAATGGCCGGGCTCCACGCCCGGCCATTTTTTTGTAACCGTCACTCTTTTCCAAATCGGCAAGAAGTCTCGGTTCGATTTCAGGCGCCAAGGCATTTTTACCTACTAAGGGATTGCCTCGGGAGAATTTCCCTGTTTCAATCTGTTCCGTTCCCGCAAAATCGATCACTATCATGAAAAAAATACCCTACCTACCCATTCTGTTCGCTTCGGCGTTCCTGCCGCCACTTGCGCAAGCCCAGGAATTTGATGTCACAACATTTGACCCGACCTCGGCGGGGGTTTGGTCTGACGTTGATCAGACCTATCTCATGGTTCCGAAAGTGGCCAATAATTCGATCAGCCTCGACGGTGCCACGACTTCGGCCGAGTACGGCGGATTCACTGGAGTAAACGTAACCCCTGGCAACCCTGACGGAACAAAGGGCAGTGCTTGGATTCTCGATTTTGGTGAGCCCCTTTCCTGGGACGGAAATGCGGATAACAACTTTACCTACTTTCTCGCCCATGACGACAACTACTTCTACGTTGGTGTAAATACCAAGGACGACGTGGTGAATAGTGACGATCCAAACGGCGCGTTCTGGAGGGACGACGCCATCGAAATCGTCGTGGACGCATTGAACGATAGGCTTGATAACAATACCGACAGTTCTAACGACCCGGTTGGCGGTCATTGTTACGTAAATTACCAGGGACGGTTCAGCGGATGGGACGATGTGGCGGGGACCAAGAATACCAGTCAGACCTGGGCTTCTGGAGTCGATTGGAAATATGGTTCGACGGGCGAGATATTCGGCTTCGGCAAGGCGGTTACGGGCGGTTGGCAAATGGAAGTGCGATTCAAGAAGAGCGTGTTTGAATCCACCTCTGCCGGCAACAAGCTTGCGAATGGCTATATCATGGGGTTCAACATTGGCATGGATGATGACGATGGAAAACTCCCCGATGCCGAGACAGGCAAGCTGAGCATACAGTACTTCTGGGCTAACCGGGCAAAATATAAAGGAGTCGATGCCGCGTATATGGATACCCTCACTCCGGCAGAGAAGAATCTCCAAATTTGGCGAGTGCCAGCGACGGCGGAACCTCCGGGGACCTTGGAGGATCATCCCCTCGGCATCGAAAGCGCAGGGCGGCTTGCTCACGCCGGCACGGGTGAGATCGTCTTCGGTTATGATGAAAGCAAGAAGTCATCTGGGAAGATTTTATTTCTCATGGGGAATGCCGCTGCACCGACCCTCAGCGACGCGGGCCTCATCGCTCTCCTACGGGCCAAGGGTTACACGCTCACGCTCTTGACCGCGAACGCCGCCGAGCCGGACGCACAGCGCGCCGCTGCGGAAGGTCACGACTTGGTATTTATTAGTCAGAGCCTAGGTTCTGGGAGTGTTGTGGAAAAAATCACTGAAGACGCACCGGCTGCAAATGGACTAATCCTAAGGGACGTCAATATTCCGATCATCTCCGCCGAGGCATTCATGTACGATAACGCCCAGTGGTCAACTCATCCGGAAGAATATAACAATGTTTTCTCGTTCTTTGGAGCCACCGGACGCGGAGGTGCAGAACGCGAAACTCAACTCGATATACTCGAGGCGGGGTATGACTCTCTGTTCGTCAAGTTACCCAACCATCCCATCGCCAAAGGGATCACCCTGGGAGCGAAGGGGGTAGCGAAGGTTTTCAAGACGCACTATGTCCTGAACTACGCGACTGTAGGGCCTGAGGCCGATGTTGTAGCCACCGTTCTATCTGAAAATAAGGACCCGGGTGGTGATACTAATCTCTATCCTACTCTTTTTGTCTATGAGAAAGGTGATCATCTTACGGACGGCAGCGTCTGCCCCAATAAGCGCATTGGCTTGTACCTCGGGCAGGTTGCTGCAGGGATCGCTAACTGGAATCCCGAAGTCAAAGACCTGACCGAAGATGGAAAAAACCTGATCTTCAACACGATTGACTACGCCATCGGCAAGACCGTGGTGGTTCCGCCGACGATTTCGATCGCGAAAAGCGGCGCGAATGTCGTGATCACCTACGCCGGTGGCACGCTGCAGAGCTCGGCAACGATCAACGGGATCTATGGCAACGAAGCTGGGGTCAGCCCGGTGACGATCACGGCGCCGACCGGAAACAAGTACTATAAGGTCAAAGCGAACTGAACTGTCAGTACTCTTGCGGTCATTGAACCGCGATCTTTTGCAAATGGCCGGGCTCCACGCCCGGCCATTTTTTTGTTTCTGGACGGCATACCCGTGAGCATGGTGGGGCCGACCTGCCGATCGGCCGGGCGCGCGGCAGCGCGCCACTATCAAACTTTGCGAAGGTTCGTGCAATTTTGGAGTGCGCCGGCAGAGCCCAGCGGCGACGGCGCTTTGGTTGGCATCGACCTTTCGCCCTGCGGCGCCAAAGCGGTGTCGCGCTTCGCTTGCCACCGCACTCCAAAAGCTCTGCCGTGCCGAGCGAGATTTTCTACTGCACGCATTGACGCAACGACTGCTACCAAAGGTTCATGGCCTCGATTCAAGTCCGATTCTTGGAGGTGTTCCCCTCTCCCATGAACCGCCCCCTAACCCCGCCCTGCCCATGAACCGACTCTATTTCGCAATTCGAGGACGAAGAACGAGCGCGACGGACGAGGACGATTTGAAGGACCCCATTGCGGCGCTTTCGCCCTCGCCCTCGTCCTCGTCCTCGTCCTTCGTCCTTCGTCCGTCGATGGCGACGAACAGCACACCGACCTATGTGCCGGGACGCACGGGGCGCGGTTCATGGTCACAATTCATGTCCATTCTTTGGAAAACTTTCCTACCCATGAACCGACTCCATTTCGCAATTCGAGGACGAAGAACGAGCGCGACGGACGAGGACGATTTGAAGGACCCCATTGCGGCGCTTTCGCCCTCGCCCTCGCCCTCGCCCTCGTCCTCGTCCTCGTCCTTCGTCCGTCGATGGCGACGACCAGCACACCGACCTATGTGCCGGGACGCACGGGGCGCGGTTCATGGTCCCAATTCATGTCCATTTTTTGGAAAACATTCCTCCCCATGAACCGACTCCATTTCCCAATTCGAGGACGAAGAACGAGCGCGACGGACGAGGACGATTTGAAGGACCCCATTGCGGCGCTTTCGCCCTCGTCCTCGTCCTTCGTCCTTCGTCCTTCGTCCGTCGATGGCGACGAACAGCACACCGTGAAGTTGCTTCAAATTGGTGGAGAGAGAATTGGGCAAATCATGCATCATGAAAGCCATTAAAAATTCTTCTCTCAAATCCCGCCGCAAATTCGACGAAACCTTCAAGCGCGAAGCGGTCAATAAC
>CAMAUY010000030.1 GCA_945861565.1 Akkermansia muciniphila | reverse complement strand
ATCTCGGCCAAGCTGATTCGCTCCGGGTCCGTGAGCTGTAACCGCCCTTTGATCTGGTTTTTGAGAATCCGGTTCTCCGTCACCAGATACTCGTTGCGCAGGAGGAGTTCCTGATCAAGCGAACCGGAGATGGTCGCCAGCATTCGTTTCCAATTCATCGAAGAGACTTAACCGAGCCTACCGCCTGCGAGCAATCTTCTGATCGCCCTGCAAATCGTTGAATATTGGTAGGTTCGAGTTTTTTGACCACACGGGTAGCAGGCGAACTAAAACTGGGACATAGGACGTTTAAACAAACTGGCCATGGCGAAACTCTTTCAAGGCCATAGTCGCAACACGTAGTCATAAAACTGGGAACAACAAAATGCAAAAACAGGCATAAATATTCATCAAAATGGCCTTCAAATGAGGTGAAGTGAGGTAGCACTTCGGTTCATAGCATCGCGGCGCGCACTCTTAAATTCGGTGGATTCTCCCTCCATTCAGTCGGCGGATCACCTCGGGATGCAGATCAGGTCCTGCGGTCACGCACGAGGCCGCCGCCATGACGCCGGCTGGCCGCCCTTGCCAATCGGTGATGACCGCACCCGCTCCCTCCATGACGGGCACCACTGGCAGCAAATCCCAAGGCTTCATGACCGGGTCGACCATCACGTCGGCCCATCCACTGGCGACCAACAAATAGCCGTAGCCGTCGCCGTAGGTACGGCACCAGCGAACCGAGCCTGCCAATTGAGCGAACGCTGCGCCGTCCTGGTACTGGGCGGGATGTAACGGATCGGTGGTCAGGAGAGTTGCGGACGAAAGCGACGAGCAGGGACGGACCCGAACGATTTCGTTGTTCAGGGTGGTTCGGGTTCCATTCCCAATCATAAGCTGGTTTAGCACCGGCTGATGAATGCATCCCAGCACGGGACGTCCGTGATGAAGCAGTCCGATTAGGGTGGTGAACAACGGCACGCCGGTGAGGAAACTCTTGGTGCCGTCAATTGGGTCGAGAATCCAGACAAACTCGGCATCGGCCCGGACCGTGCCCAACTCTTCCCCAAGAACTCCATGTTCCGGAAATCGGTTTTCAATCATTCGGCGCAGGATCTCTTCGGCACCGCGGTCGGCGGCGGTGACCGGAGTTTCATCGGCCTTGAATTCCGTGCCCAGGGCGTTCCCACGGTAATAACGAAGAATGAATTCTCCGCTTGCAGCGGCTAAGTCCCTGACAAATCCCTCAATTCCAGCGATCATTATTCACGAAGGAAAACACAGACAGATGGGATGACCAAGCCCCTCGTGCAACCGCATGAAAAAAGGGGCCACAATTTGACTTCTGACTTCCGTAGGGTGTAATCGGACATCACCGAGTCTGCAGGGACTGTACTGCAGCGTCACCGTGTCGGAAGAATCCAAATCATGTCCATCCCATTCCCTCTCAACTCCGTGGCTGCGCCGCGGATCGCCATCCTCCGCCAGCGTGATGCTGCCGCCGACGAAATGCTGTCTCGGACTTTGGAAGTCGAGCTCACGAAGGCCGGTTTCGCCGTCTATGTGGATCGGGCGGTGCAGACAAACCTCGGTTGGGCTCGCGAGATCGCCGCGCAGATCAAGGGGTCCGATGCGGTCGTTGCACTGGTCTCGCCGGATTCTGCCGGGAGCGAGTTTTTTGTCGCGGAGGTCGAAACCGCTCACGAAGCAGCCCAGGGCGACGGGAAACCCCGCTTGATCCAGGTTCGAATCGGAACCTTCGACGACCTTCCGGATCTGCTTTCATCGCTGTTGACGGGCACGCCGCGCTTCGCGTGGCACGGTGTCGACGACGATACCAAGCTGGTTCGCCAATTGATTGAGCTGATCAAGGAGGTGCCATTGGTCCGGGGACCCGTGCGCCTAACCATCAGCAAAGGGCTTCGACTTTCCGCCCGATCCGCTCCGGTTCCGCGGCCCGTGGCCCAACCGGTAGCTACGGGGACCGGTTCAAGCTCTTTGGTTTCGCTCCATCTCGATTCTTCCGGCGGAGCGGTTCCTCTTCAATCGAGCTATTACGTCGAGCGAAGCGCCGACCGTGAAATGTACAATGCGTTGATCCGATATGACAGTATCGTGCTTCTCAAGGGGGCGCGGCAGATCGGCAAGACCTCGATGTTGGCCCGGGGGCTGCAATTCGCTCGGGAACGGGGAGCCAAGGTAGCATTGACGGATTTCCAGAAGTTCAACCAAACCCATCTGGAAAGTGTGGGAGTTTTCTACCTCTCGCTGGCTGAGTCCCTCGCCGACCAACTGGACCTGAATATCCTACCGGCCGATACCTGGGATGAACGTCGGGGACCGAACGCCAACTTTGAGCGATTCGTCCGCCGGGAGGTATTGGAGAAGCTCAATGCCCCGCTCGTCTGGGGACTGGACGAGGTCGACCGCCTCTTTACCACCCCTTTCGGCAGTGAAGTTTTCGGTCTGTTCCGGTCCTGGCACAATGAGCGAGCTTTGGATCCGTCCGGCCCGTGGGCCGGGCTGACCCTGGCAATCGCCTACGCCACGGAGGCGCATCTTTTCATCACCGACATGAACCAGTCGCCCTTCAACATCGGGACGCGACTGACACTGGAGGATTTTACGCTCCCGCAAGTCACGGATCTCAATACCCGCTATGGGTTGCCGCTGAAAACGCCCGATGAACTGGGGCGTTTTTTTAAACTAACCGGCGGGCATCCGTTTCTCTCCCGCCGCGGCCTCTACGAACTGGCGGCACGGAAAATGCCGCTGACCGACTTCGAAACCACGGCGATCGCCGACACGAGTTTCTTTGGGGAACACCTTCGCCGGATGCTGGTTCTGCTCGCCCGAGATCCCAATCTTACGGACGTCATCCGCGGTGTACTGCGCGGACAGGGATGTCCGACGCCGGAAAGTTTCTATCGACTCCGCAGTGCGGGATTAATTGCCGGCGACAGCCAGGCGGATGCTCGAATGCGTTGCCAAGTCTATGCCGATTACCTTCGGAAGCACCTAATGGGCTAGGTACCGATCCAGCAATCGGATCGGTTCGGTTCCGATGGACCGAGGCATCGGCCAAAAAATGAGTACGAACCCCATCGTCGCCCCGACAGCGGCCAGCACACCGTTCTTCGTCACCGGAGGCACCGTGCCTGCCACCGCTCGTTCCTACGTGGAACGTCAGGCGGATCGGGACCTGCTGACCGGACTACGGGCGGGCGACTTCTGCTACGTACTCACCTCCCGTCAGATGGGAAAATCCTCCCTCATGGTGCGGACTGCCAATAAATTGCGCGACGAAGGCGTCAGCGTTGCGGTGCTTGACTTGACCGCAATCGGGCAGAATGTGACGCCAGAACAATGGTACAACGGAATCATTCAGCGCCTCGGTCGGCAGTTGAAGTTTGAGGAGGAGCTTGAGGATTCCTGGGTTGCCCATGCGATGCTGGGCCCCTGCCAGCGATTATTCACGGTCCTGCGGGAAGGCGTTTTGCCCCGCCTGCCCAATGCCCGAACGAATCTGACACCGACATCCGCACTCCCGGGACGGCTCGTGATTTTTGTGGATGAAATTGATGCGGTGCGGAGTTTGAAATTTTCGACGGACGAATTTTTTGCCGCGATTCGCGAATGCTTCAATCGCCGTCCGGAGGATCCAGAATTCAACCGGCTCACGTTTTGTCTCCTGGGCGTCGCCACTCCGGCGGACCTTATCCGGGATCCCCGAACGACGCCATTTAACATTGGGCGTCGTATCCTGCTGAGTGATTTCACCCAGGAAGAAGCGGCCTCACTTTCGCGCGGATTGGAGCCTAGTCATGACGGCCATACCGACATCACGCCTGAGCAAGCACGGGTCGTCCTGGATCGTATTCTCCATTGGACGGGAGGACAGCCGTTTCTCACCCAGCGATTCTGTCGCAGTGTCCAGGAACACAACGACCGCACGTCCGAGCCCAAGGGAAAGATTCGGACGGCCGCTGCCGTGGACGCTCTCTGCCGAGAATTGTTCTTCAGTCACCGGTCGCGAGAGACCGACGACAATCTGCATTTTGTGCGCGACCGACTCCTCAAGACCGATGTTGATCGTGCCGGGATGCTCGACACCTACCGGCGAGTGCGCAACCGAAAGGTGGTCGAGGATGACGAAACGAATCCGTTGATCAATACGCTTCGTCTTTCCGGAATAGTTCGAGCCCGAGAGGGACGCCTCATCCTGCGGAACCGGATCTATAAGGGGGTATTCGATGACGCCTGGATCAAGACCAATACTCCGGAGTCGGAGCAACGTCGCCAGAAGGAGGCCGAACGACGGGGCGTGGCGCGAGGCGTCATCGGAGCGGTCATTGCCCTCGCCTTGGCGTTCTGGGCGATTTGGATTAGAATCGAACAGCGGAAAGACGAGCACTCCAACCGGATCATCGACAAACTCATCAGTCGCAGCGGGTCGATGCCAGCGGGCTTGGACCATTGCACGATTACGGGTGCCCTCGTCGGTCGGGAAATCACCGTCGATTTTCAGTATCAGATAACAAACTACTTCCGAAGCCCGGATCATCTGCGAAGCGATCTTTGGGCCAGGATTGGGGACGGTGAGTTGTTTCAACAGACCACAATCGATGGGGGAAATCAGTGGATAACTACTCCAGAATTGAGCACTTATATCTATCGCACGAATCCTCCGGCCGGTCGGCTCCGGGTATATGCGGAAACGTCACACACCTTCGGCCAACTTTCCGAGTTGATCTACTTTTTGATCCGTGTGCCCGAAGCAAAGCCGCACCTTATTTCCTTGTTGGCAACGCGCAAGCTGCTTGACGAGAACACGGTCGAGGAAGAACGCCTCCTGCACATTCAAGTCAGGCCAGACGTTTGGTTAAAGGAATCGGCGCTGACAAATACGGAGGCCTTCCGAACTATACGGACGGTGTTTCCGATCGAGCGAATGGCGACGCTGGACCTATGGTTGAATACCTCCAGCGGCGCGATCCGGCGCGGGGCAACGACTGTCCAGTATGATGGCACCCCATTTCCCGTCCCCCTCCCGAGTGGGGGCAGCAATACAATCCGTCTGGACCACATCCAGGTTGGAGTTTCCTTCCACAGAGCTTCGCCCGGTTCGACCACCGCCCGGAATGAATTTCGTCCGCCGTTCCCTCGCGACGCAAGACCCGATCCTGGATTGGATCAGCCGCCGATATTGAAGCGTGTCGTAATCCCCGGACGGCGGAAGGATTTGCCGCCGCCGGGCGATCTGAACAGCCCACGTGCGCTCATTCCAGAGCGTCAGAAGGATACGCCACGAGGCTTGCTGAATCTCGACTCGGTTTTTAACGCCGCGCTGAACCAAACTTGGCACACTGCCTGGAAATCAAATGACCTCTCGACCTTTCCGACCGGTGTTCAAACCATTCTCGGCGAATCCTTTGACATCCGCGGCGTGGTTCAGCTGAGCGGGATAGCGCAGCCATTTCTCACCCTGAATTATCCAGCCAGCGTCCGGGGAATTCCCGTCGCGACGATTGCTCGACGACTGCATTTTCTCCATTCGACCGGGTGGCGGGTCACACCCGGCCGACCGATCGCCCATTACCTCATTCGGTATCGCGACGGTTCCTCGCGTGTCCTTCCCGTGGTCTACGGTTACCACGTCCGAGACTGGTATCCCCAATCCGGCGAATCGCCAGCGGAATCGACCGGTCTCCGGGAATACGCGGTGCAAAATATCGCCCAGCCGGGCGGCGAGCGGCGTCTCTATGTCACAAGTTGGGAGAATCCTCAGCCCGATTTGGAAATTGCCGCCCTTGATTTCGTCTCCGAGCAAACGGAATCCGCCCCGTTTCTTCTCGCCATTACCGTCGAGCAATAACACCCCCCAGACCTTTGTCCCCATCCGCACTCATCCCGATAAACCCCGGCACCGGCTTCTATGTCACCGGCGGTACACTGCCAACGGACTCTCCCTCGTACGTGGAGCGCAAGGCGGATCAGGATCTCTTCGCCGCCCTCTCGCGCGGCGACTTTTGTTATATTCTCACCTCCCGCCAAATGGGCAAATCCTCGCTCATGGTGCGAACCACGGAAAAACTCGGCGCGGCCGGGCAACGTGTATCGGTCCTAGACCTAACGGCGATTGGCCAAAACCTTACACCCGAGCAGTGGTATGGCGGCCTCGCCACCCGACTAGGCCGCCAGCTCGGGCTCGAGGATGAATTAGAGGCATTCCTTCATTCCCACCCCAACCTCGGACCCTGTCAGCGGTTTTTCACCGGGTTGCGCGATATCATTCTTCCCCGGCTTAGTTCGCCCCGATCGTCCAATCAGCCCACGCCAGCCGGAACGCCCACCCGACTTCAGCTGGTTCTGTTTATTGATGAACTGGATGTCGTGCGAAGTTTGCCGTTTCGAACCGATGAATTCTTTGCGGCGATCCGCGAATGCCATACCCGCCGTCTGGAAGACCCCGAGTTTCACCGGCTTGTGTTCTGCCTGCTCGGAGTCGCAACTCCTTCTCAACTGATTCAGGATGTCAATACGACCCCGTTTAACATTGGGCGACGGATTGAATTGCGAGACTTCACCTCGGAAGAGGCGATGGGGCTCACGCAAGGCATTGAAGCCGCACTCGCCTCAACGAACCCTGCCCTGCCCGCAATCCGACCGATCGCGGTGGCAGTGCTGGAACGAATTCTGCACTGGACCCACGGCCACCCTTACTTAACCCAGCGCCTGTGCCGCGAAACAATCGACGCCCTGGCTCGGAGCCGTTGCGTGGGCGACACCGGCGATGGAAGTGCCGCCGACCGTCCCTTAGACACAGCGACGGAAGCGGCTCGACGGGTCAATCTTCGGTGCCAAGAGATTTTCCTGGCCGAGCGCGCGCGGGAGAAAGATGACAATCTCCATTATGTCCGGGACCGGCTGCTGCGAAGCGACGCGGACCGGGATACCGTCTTGCAGCTCTACCGGCAAATTCGTCGGGGCGAAACGGTCCACGATGACGAAACAAATCCCGCGACCAACACCCTCCTTCTATCCGGACTTGTCGAACTGCGCGGCGGCCGTCTTACCGTTCGCAACCGAATCTACCTCGAAGTTTTCGACGACCAGTGGATTCGCGCCAATCTTTCGGAAAAATCCGAAGAGCTCCGTTCGGTGGCGGTTCTACCCTTTGTGAACCGCGGCCCGAACGCGGATGACGAGTATCTCGGGGACGGTCTCAGCGAGGATTTGATCGCGACGCTTTCCAAGATGCAGGGTCTACACGTGGCGGCCCGAACCTCGGCCTTTGCATTCAAGGGAAAGAACGAGGACATTCGGACCATCGCCGCTCGATTGGGGGTAAATCAGGTCCTGGAAGGCAGCGTCCGACGTGTGGGCTCTCAACTGCGAATCACCGCTCAATTGATATCCGCGGCAAACGGCGCCCCGGTTTGGTCTGAGCAATACGACCGAGAATGGAAGGATGTTTTCGCCGTGCAGGATGAGATCACCCGCTCGATTGTGAGTGCTCTCAAGATCCAGTTGCTGGGAGAAACGGATTTTGCGCGCCGGGCCAACCTCAACCCGGATGCCTACCAGGCCTATCTGCGGGCCAGGCACCAATTGCATCTGGGTTCCGTCAAGGGGCTCGACGAAGCCGTCCGTCAATTCGAATCCGCGCTGGCATTGGATTCAAGCTACGCGCCCGCTTGGGCTGGCTTGGCCGAAGTACGCATGCATCAGTATTTCTGGAACCTAGCCCCCAAGGAAATCGCCCTGAAGGCCGCCCGAGACGCGGCGAGCAAAGCGCTCGAACTGGATGAGCATCTGCCGGAAGCTCACACGGCTCTCGCCCTGGTTTTCGGCATCATCGAATGGGATTGGGATGCCGAGGAAAGATACCTCCGCCGTGCCATCGAACTGAATCCAAACGACGCCACCCCCCAAGCCTATGCGGCCATTCTCATGGCCATGCAACGGCGCTTTGAGCCAGCAGTCCAGGCCGCTCGTCGAGCCGTCGAACTTGATCCCCTCTCGCCATTCATCAATCATCATTACGCCGCCGTCCTCTATTTCTCCGGCCGATTGACCGAAGCGGAAGCCGCTCTGCACCGAACGCTCGAACTCGAGCCTCACTTCTTCCGCAGCCACGCGCTCTTCAGCAATCTTTGCCAGGATTTAGGTCGTCATGACGAAGCAATTGCGGCGGCAAGAAAAGCCACCGAGGCCTCTCCGGGGCCGGGGCTCTTGGCGACTTTGGGTACCGCCCTCGCCCGGGCCGGTCGCGTACCTGAAGCGAGGGTGATTCTCGCCCAACTCGAAGGGATCAGCCGTTCCATTCCCGTGACTCCGACTCTATTCGCTCGGATGCACATAGCTCTCGCCAATCCCGCCATCGCCCTGGACCGCCTCGAACAGGCGCTGGAGGAGCACTGCGGCGATCTGGATCTCGTCCACCTGCAGCCCGTCTTCCAACCTCTGCACGGCGAGCCACGGTTTCGCCGAATTGTGAAACAACTCGGCCTACCGCTTCCGCCAGCACCTCCGCCCGCACTCGCGCCCAGCGTACCGGCAATGGCGGCAACTTCTGATTCCACCATCAAAACCACCGACGCGGCGGTTACCCAGCCGGAGCGCGATATCCGCCTCCGATGGCCGCTTCTGGCGGTCGCCCTCTTCCTCGGTGTCCTCTTATTGTGGGCCGGCTGGAGTAAGCTCAGCGAGATCTTGAATATTTTCCGGATATAGTGGGCGCCGATGTCGACCCAACAGAACGTCCATTCCCAAGAATTGCCTTGATTCAGGATTTCGTCGTGGGGATTCTCGGGTAAATGAGGCCTTCTTCGCGTGCGGTAGATGCGATCCGTTTCATCGCAATCTTTTCGGCACTTCTTTTTGGATTTTTCCCCAACGCGGGTGAAATACCGCTCCCACAATTCACAATTCACCCCCTTGCGACCGCTCCGTCGGTCACCGTGGCACCGACTGCGGTGTCCTTAAACGCCCCGACCCATCCCACGCTCAATAAATTGGGCTCGTGGCTGCAGAGCCAAATGGGATCCATTCGATCGGGAAATGGCACCGTATCCCCGGGAATGCCACGATCTGCGCCACGAGAATTACGGGTTCGAGCGGCCTGGGAGCGCCTGAAGCAAACAGTCGGTGATGGCCTCCAGGTACGTTTCCGCCCGGAACACGGGGCGGCGATGTTTGTGTCGGGGACATTGGCCAATCCCGCGGACCCCTCAGGCCCCTCGCTCTTGACGACTGTAGTTCCCCGATCGAAAGGCGAGCAGACGGCCCGCGGGTTTTTGGCCGAGTATCATGATCTCTTTCTCATAGATGATCCTGAATCCGAGTTAAGACTCGTGGGAGACCAAACGGATGAGCAGGGATTTCGGTCGCTGAGATTCGCTCAACAATTGGGCGGCCGAACGGTTTGGCCGGCCGAGTTGGTTGTCCGATTGGATGGATCGGGTATTGTCTATCTCGTCGCAGGCACCCAGGTGCCTACCCCGCATCGCATTGCCACGGACCCGACGCTGACGGCCGACCAAGCGGTTGCGCGTGTCTTCCGTTCGATTCCATTTACGGCCAATGGAACCGCATCGCCAGCTGAGCTCATTATCTTCGGGCCTCTCGATCAAGCCCCCCGGTTGGCATGGAGATTCGAGATCACAGTCGGACTGCTGAATGCTTGGAACTTTGTTGTGGATGCTTCGGATGGAACGATCCTGAGGCGCACTAGTCTGGTCGTGGATGGGGCCGTGCAAGGAACCGGGGTCGACGTCACTGGCGCGACCCGAAATCTGAATTTGTGGCAGGACGGAGGCACCTATTACACAGTCGACACGAGCAAGGCGATGTTTGACCCGACATCGGCCCCTCCCAACAATGGCCGGGGTGTCATCGGCATCTATGATGGTGGCAACAAGGTGGTTGAAGACACGCAATTCAGCTCGGGCATTGTGAAATCAACCTCTCCCACGAGCGGTTGGCTTCCAGACGCTGTCGGGTCCGCGTGGGGGCTTGCCGTCACCTATGATTATTTCCAGGACCGCTTTAAGCGCAATTCTCTCGATGGACAGGGCGGCAAAATCAGCTCGATCGTTCGGTATGACGTCAATCTGGCCAATGCCTTTTATATCCATCAGACAAAAACGATGGTCTTCGGTGACTCGCAGACGAGGTTCGTTGAGGTAACCGGTCACGAACTCACTCACGGCGTCACCGCGAGCGCGGGTAACGGAGGCATTCTCGAGTATCAATTCCAGTCCGGAGCACTGAATGAATCGCTCTCCGACATCTTTGGCAATATGGTCAAGCTTTTCGCGACCGGTGCGCAGGATTGGAAGATCCGACTCCTCAAAGACGGCAAAGACACCGTTATTCGGGATTTCCAGAATCCCAACAACGTTATCAATGGCGGGATTACATTCCCAAAGAACATGAGCCAATACGTCAAGCTCAATGCAGATCAGGACCATGGGGGGGTTCACATCAATAGTAGCATCAACAACCATGCGTTCTACCTAGCCGCTGAAGGCCTGCCAGACGCCATGGGGCTGAAGGATGCCGAGCAGATATTTTATCGGGCACAAACGATGCACTTGCAGAAGCAGTCACAGTTTATCGATATGCGTCTCGCCGCCGTCACTTCGGCACAGGAACTATTTGGTGCCAATTCGAAGCAAGTGGCCAAGATCAAGGAAGCCTACGACAGCGTGGAGATTTTCGACGCCCCGGACAGTCCGGCGCCAGCACCCCTTCCGACGATTAGTGCCCCGGATTCAACCCTGTTTCTGACGGTGGACCCTTTGTTCGGGGACGTTCTTCTGGGGCGACGCGAACAGGCGGCGGGGGATCCCAACGCCGGCACGATTCTAAACACAGCGGGGGTCGCACTGGCCGGGAAACGAATCTCCGTCACCGGTGATGGTGCGTATGGCCTGTTTGTTACGGAAGACCAAGATATCGGAGTGATCCGGACGGATGGAAACGGCGTGACGTTTGCTGATATTGCCGGATCGATTCACTCCGTTGCGGTTTCCCCGGACGGAAATCGAATCGCGGTTGTGCTGATCGATCTGAACTCCGGTCTGCCGCAGGATCAAATCGGCTTGGTTGATCTAACTACAGGCAACGTTAGTTTTATCAAACTCTTCTCGCCGGCACAGGATGGGGACAAAGCGCTTGATATCATCAAGTTTGCGGATTCCATGACGTTCCTGCCGGACGGTCGACGGATGATTTATGACGCCTACGCGGAGATTCCACTCCAAAATGGCGGGGTTTTCTCGGGCTGGGGGATTTATTCTCTGGATTTCGCGACGGGACAGATCATTGGACTTATCAGTCTCAATGATGGCCTCGATTTCGGGAATCCAAGTCTCGGCAAAGTGCACCCCAATTTGCTCACCTTCGAAGTCGTCGACAAACAAACGGGCATTTCCACGATCGTCGCTTCTGACCTGACTTCGGGCAGCGCGAAGGCGATAGCCCAGTTGACACAAAGGGGCATTTTTGGTTTTCCCAGTTTCACGGGCGATGACACGGCTGTCATTTATAGTCAGGTCGATTTAAATACCGCCACGACCATTTCTCTCCACCGCCAAGCTCTCGCGGCGGACGGTGTTTCCCCGGAGGGAAACCCGACACTTTGGCTTGCCGACGCGGACTTTTCAGCCATCTATCGCCGCGGTACATTTTCATCCCAAAACACCCCGCCGACCGTAACAATCCGTTCCCCGACTGCCGCCGATTCATTTACGGCTCCAGCAACGATTGAAGTCCAGGTGACGGCATCCGATGCCGAAACGGGCATTGCCAAAGTCGAACTCTATATCGGTTCCACCCGGATCGCGGAATCGGCACAGGCACCCTACAATTTCTCGCTCCGCTTGGAAGAAGCGCCGAAAAGCACTCTGCAGCTTGTGGCGCGTGCCACCGATACCATTGGTGCCGAGGCCGATTCAGCGCCGGTGACGCTTAATTTCGGGCCGAGCGGGGTGAAAGGACGGCTGGTGCCGACCTACGCGGCAGGCGTTTTCCAGCTTCGCGTTACCGGGGTCGCGAATAACGATCGAATCCGGGTGCAGAGTTCCACCAACCTCCTCAACTGGATAACCCTGACCGATCTCGTCGCCGCGGGGACCGAGGCAACCTATACAGATCCTCAGGCCGGGGCGCGTTCGAATCGTTACTATCGTACGTTGTTGAATCCGTGAATGCCCCAACCGCTCCTGCGAATGTCCCGGGAGTGGTTATTCGAAACAGCAATGCGCCTCAGGGACTGCCCTCGGGAGAACCGATCGCTTTCACAAACCGGCCCAACCAATAGCCCAAGAGATACTCGTCGCCCGCATACTCGGTAAGGCCGCCATCGCCTCCACTCAGCACAAAGGGATGTCCATTGCAGCGCATCACCGGCCGTTCGCCCGGCGGCAGCAACTCGACCGTCTCCTGTCCGCGAAAATTATCAGGCATTTTCGTCAAGTCCTTCCGATGCGCGTTTTCCACCCGCCAACTGACCGTGTCCAACGGCCATCCGCGCAGGGTCCAGATCGCTCCGTCCGCGTCAAAATCCGGAAGACCGCAACCGGCCGTCACAAAGTTCCAAAAGGGATAGCGCTCGACCTTTTCGAATTCCCAATGGTCAGCGACCGATTGGCGGTAGTGGGCCGCGAGTGGGTCATTGAAGGCAAAGCGGCACAAGACCCAGTAAGTCTCGAACCCCAACTCGTCATCGGAATGGTTCCAGGAGTCCCCTAACGTAATTCCCTGATGAAGCAGTCCCGGAGTCGGCTTCAGGAGCTTCATCGAGGAGACGATATTCGTTAGGTAGCCGTGGCGATCAAAAAGGTCGATGGCCTGCTGGCGGTAGGACTCCTTCCCAGTCAACGCGTACGCCAACTGCATCGTCGCGGTCAGTTCCGCGCTGTTGAGGCGACGATCGTAGGCCGTGGGCGGAAACCAGTTAACGTAGTCCGGGTGCCACCGGCCCCAGAGGGTCGGCTTTCCATCAAGGTCCACCAGGTAGAGGTTGTTGCGCACGATATGATCCGCAATTTGATCCACGACCGAGGTGATCCGTTTCTTCTCCTCCGGCGTTTCTGCAGCGCATTCCCAGAGCACAGCGTACGCAAACATATGAGAGGCAATTTCGTCGCTCGATGTGTGGGCCTTCCAGTCCCAACCGGCCTCGGGCGAGGGATACCATCGATTCACATCCGAAACCTTGAAACCGGTTCTCTCGAACGTGCGGGCCGGAAACCCTCGGTTGGTGTGAATGGACTGTTGTCGTTCGAGGGCCGCGAACGTCTCCCATGCCCAACCTTTTGCCTGGGGTTCCTTCGTAACCGCATACCGCAACGCCTGGCTGGCCAGCCAATAACTACTCCAGCTGCCATCATTGTCGGTATCGATCATTTCGCCACTCGCCACATCGCCTGGAACGGTCAATCGCCGCTCCGCGCTGAATCCATATCGGATGTGGCGCGATCGGATTTTTCGCTCCAACGCTGCCGCCTTAGCCGCCAGCGTCGTCATCCGAAACTCAATTTTGCTCAGTCCGGTCCGGGTCAAAACCCACACATCACCGGACGGATCCACGGTCAGATCGACCACCGCGTCATCGGGCAGCCAACGGCGGCCCGCAAAGTATCGGAATCGAGATTCCCCGAGGATCGGAATGGGCAACGCGGGATTCGTGGGGTCCGCCGCGGTCGCTGCCTCGAATACAACTCCGCGGGATGTTCCCGCCCACAGCCCGTTGGCCGCAACGCGCAGGCAGGTGATGTCCGTCACGGGCAGGTTCGTCTGCAGGGAAGTGGAGAAGTCACCATTGGAGATCTGAACACCGAAATATCCGGCGGCACCCCCTACCAACAGTTCGCCGTCCCGCACAGCGATCGATGTGACAGACTCGACCGGCCGATTCCATTGACTACGGTTACCAGGAAGAAATGCGCCCAACTCTTCATCCGCAACAAAGAAAAAACCCCGCTTATCGGGAAAAAAGTGCCACTGACGGATCGTGGGTGGCACGGGCAGCAACTTCAATCGACCCTCGTAAACGGCCGCCAGACGGCCCGGCCCGGCCAGCCAGATCACCCCATCAAACCCAACCGCAATCGAATGGTACAATCCCGGGGGGACTTGGCCTCGAGGTTTCCCAGCATCACCATTCGACAACCAGACGTCGTCCAGCAGGTAATACAAATCCCCTGTCGGAGAAAGGGTGATGTCTTTCGGAACCGCATCCGCCAACGGCCGGTAATTCCGGTCCCGCACGAGCCGACCCTCATAAACTCGCGCGACGCCTTGATCGGTCAATACATGGGCCACTCCGTCCCGATCAACGCACAACTTCTTAAGGACGGCATTGGTCAATTCGGGCGACACGGTGAATTTAGCCGAGGCCTCCTGCCAGAACGGCACATCCGGTGTGGCACCACGGACTGGGCCGGCAAACAAAATCGAGAGGAGGAGAAGGTGTGGAGAGTGCCAATGCACAATCGAACAATGACAGGCACCCAATGGCCGATCCAAGCCAGATTTTTTAGCCCTCATCGCTTCGTTGGGATTCACCGGATCCAGAACGCCAGCTTGCAGCCGGCTTTGATTCCGAGAGACGAGGACGAAAGCGCGCAACGCGGTCCTTCAAATCGTCCTCGTCCTCGTCCTCGTCCTCGAATTGCGAAATGGAGTCGGTTCCTGGAGGGTGGCGGCTGGCCAGCGAGGGGAAACTCGCCGCCGATTGTTTTGAGCGGGGCCTAGTCTACCGTTGGTCTGACTCGCATGACGCAAATTTCGAGCGGCCCATTCCAATCGTTCGAAAATCATAATGCTCAACGCGCCTTTTACGTTTCTCGACGCAACGCACGTCCGATTGGCCGGACGTCGGTTGCTGTATTTCGCCGGTTGTAACTACCTCGGCCTCTCATGGCATTCCGCAGTGCGTCGGGCACTGGCTCGCGCGGCCGAAGGTCCGATGCTTCAGCCGGGAGCGTCTCGTGCGACCACGGGCGAACAGACCTGTTATCGGCAGTTCGAGCGGCGGCTCGCCCGAGTGTTCTCAGTCGAGAACACCGCCTACGTTACGTCGGGTTACCTGGCCCCGATCGCCGCCTGCCAATCCCTCCGGGAAAGCGTTACCCACGTCTTACTCGACGACCACGCTCACCCGTGCGTTTCCGATGGCGCTGTGCTAACCGGCAAAATCGTCAACCGATTCCCCCATGCGGATCCGGGTGCCCTGCGCGCCGCTGTACGCTCGCTTCCACGAAACGCGCGGCCCCTCGTAGCCTGTGACGGGACTTATGGGATTCGGGGGGGTGTGACACCATTGGACGCATATTTAGACGCGCTGCCGCGCCGCGGATTCCTACTAGTGGACGACGCTCACGGCGCAGGTACGGTCGGGCCTCGCGGCCGTGGCATTGTGGAACTGTTCGGGCTTTGCGATCCTCGAATTATCCAAACGATCAGTCTGGCCAAGGCATTTGGAGTCAGTGGTGGGGCGGTCCTGGGAAGCCACGAACGGATCGTGGCAGTCCGGGAGAAAGCGGCCGGTTTTATTGGCACTACCTCGCCCCTGCGACCGGTGATCGCGGCTCTGGAAGCTTCCCTTCGGATCTTTCAAAAGCATCCGCAACTCTTCGCCCGCCTTCAATCCAACGTCGCGCTGCTGAACCACCTTTTGCCGGGACGAGCTGCAATCATTGGTGATCCCCGTACACCGGTGGTTGGCGTTTTTCCAACATCACTCGCTCAGGCGGAAGCGTTGCGAACGGCGTTGCTTCGTGCGGAGATATTCCCACCGTTCATTCGTTACGTGACTGGGCCGGGCACGGGTTTCTTTCGCTTCGCCCTCAGTGCGCTTCATACGCCCGCCGAAATCCGATTACTCGCGCGCACCATTGCCGGCAGTCTCAGGACTCCCGATCTCGCACCGAAACGTTTTGCCGCCTTGAAAAAAAGTGACATCGGCAGGTCCCGGACCCGAGATAAGAGAATCGGAACGAGGTAGTTTGCCTCCGCTCAGGGGAATCTCAAGGGTGGCGACGAACCAGGGAAGAAGCGCACGACCTGCCCTGCGAACAAAGGAGCCGGTTGCCTATTTGCCCAATACGACCCTATTGCGAATGGGCATTAACTATATGCTAACATCCTACGCCAGAATCCCGCGAATGGGTTCAGATCCATCCTCAACCAACCGCACGGGACGGCCACTGATCTCGATCTGCATCTGCTGCGGATCGAGTCCGAGCTGCTGGACGATCGTTGCCTGCAAATCATTGATATAGACTTTGTCCTGCACGGCGCGGTACCCGACGTCGTCAGTCCGTCCCCAAATGGTTCCCCCACGGACGCCGCCGCCCGCCAGCCACGAGGTGAATCCCCTGGGGTTGTGATCCCGGCCAGTTGTATTCTGAGACCATGGGGTGCGCCCAAATTCACTCGTCCAGACGATGAGCGTCGAATCCAAAAGGCCTCGTTGCTTTAAGTCGCGAATAAGCCCGGCGATCGGTCGATCGGTCTGCCGACACAACGGCGCGTGACTTTTTATGTCGTCATGAGCATCCCACGCCCCGTTGCCTCCGTTCCCCGCGTGACAAACCTGAATGAACCGGACGCCGCGTTCAACCAATCGCCGCGCCAGCAGCAGTCGTTTGCCAAAATCATCGGTCTCGGCGTCGCCCACCCCGTATTGTCGGCGAATCGATTCGGGTTCATTTGAAAAATCGACCGCTTCGGGGGCAGAGGTCTGCATCCGGGCCGCCAGTTGATAAGACCGGGTGCGGGCGGCAATCGCACTGTGAATTGCGTAATCGCGGCGAAACTCCTCGTTCATTGCTGACAGCAGCTGCATCTGCTCTTCGCGATCGGCAGCCGAGCTGCCCTTCGGCGACTTCAGGTTGGGGATGGGAATTTCCCCCGGTTGGAGTGGCGTCGCGGAAACCGCGGCACCCAGATAGCCGCCGCTGAGTTGCACAGCGGACGAAGGACGGCCGAGATTCACAAAGGTGGGGAGATTCTGATTCTCATTGCCAAGGGCGTAAGAAACCCAACTGCCGAGGGTGGGATGATCCACCAACCGGTCGTGATGGCCGGTCGCCATTTCCGCGACGGCCGAAAAATGATTCGTTTCGTGACAGTACATCGACCGCACGACGGCGATTTCATCGATGACCGAACCAACGTGAGGAAACCAGTCGGACACCGGAATGCCAGACTGTCCGTACGGTGTAAACGTTCGATGGCAGGGAATCACCGGCCGCATCATTTCGGCCATGTTGTCACCAAAGCCCACAGCATTGATGAGCTTACCCGCCATCGAGTTGCCCTTTGGATCAAATGTGTCCAAATGACTTACGCCCCCACACATGAACAGGAAAATGACCGATCGGGCCTTTGGAATAATCCGCGGCACCGTCTTCCCGCCGTCCCCGGCAAGCACCGCACCGATCGCGGTGCCAAAGAACCCCGCGCCCACCTGATGCAGGAACCGGCGCCGGGCAATCCGGCCATAAGGATTGAAAGAGTTAGAAGTCATGCGCCCAAAATTCCAAATTCAACTTCAACGGAGGTACAGGAATTCGTCGAGATTGAGCAATGCCCAGGAGAAGCCCTTCAATCGCGCCGGATTTCCCGCGAGATAGGCCCCAGCCCCGACCTCCTCCGCACTCGTTGGCCCCCGACCGAGAGCCTGTCGATAGCCCATCCGGATTGCTGTCGTCAAGTCATGGGGAAACTCCCCGGCGAGCCGGGCCGCAAACCGTGTGCTCACTTCCTCGGACAACGGATCGTTCATCAGGAAGAGTGCCTGGGGCGCCGTCACCGTCTGGTTGCGGCGCGGACAGACGAGTCGACCATCCTCTCCATCAAAGGTTTGCAAGTAGGCAGGCATTACCTCCTGATACGAGCGGAAGCCACGCTGCAGATACGCCGTGCGGCGGTTGGAACTTAAATTAGTGCTTCCCATGTCAAACGACTTTCCACCCAGACTCAGATCCAGGGTCCCCGCTAATTGTAACAGCGAGTCACGAATGGACTCGGCTTCGAGTCGATTCAATGGAAATTTCCAATACATCTGATTGTCTGGATCAATCCGTTGGTTGGCAATCTCCGCCTCCGCCGTTCCAATCGACGCGCGTTGATACGTCTCGGATGTCACAATCAAAGTGTGGAGCCACTTCATCGAAAAGCGGTGGGCAATAAACTCGGCGGCTAAATAGTCGAGGAGTTGGGGATGATTTGGCGTTGCCCCCAGGCTCCCAAAATCATTCGGATTGCCATGCAGCCCGCCGCCGAAATGCCATTGCCAAATCCGATTGACTGCCACCCGTGCGAGCAGTGGATTCTCCGGCGCGGTCAACCAGTCCCCGAATGTCTCTCGACGGCCCTCGCGAAACTCGGGCGGGCGGGTGACCAGCGGAAAACCGGGCTCCACCTCCTGGCTCAATTTTGGCCGTGCGGGATCGCCGGTGGTGAGCACATAACGTTTCTCGGCCGCTCGTTTCGCATCGTCTTCGACTGTCCAGAAGACTGGTAACGGCTCCGGGGCCTTCAATGCCGCCAACTGATTCAGATACTCGTCATACTCCTTGATCACGTCCGGCGTCATGATCTCCTTGATCTTGATCGGATCGATTCGAAGGATGGGGTGGTAATCCTCTGCCACCTTCTGTTCGGCAGCGCTTCGCTGCTTCTCAGCTTTCCGAATCGCAGCCTGGGCATCCGGGGGCAGGGCCGACAGCCGCTCCTCATAGAGCCGGCTGTGGTAAGGCGCTATGAAGCGTCGCATTGCATTCACTACCCGCTGAACCCGGCTCTCATGTTCCGCCACCGCACGTCCGTGGGCGAACACTTGCTCGGGAGTCGCGAGATCCACCGGCCGGACCACCAGCGGATCGAAGACCGCCTTCATTGCATAATAATCGGCCTGGCGGATGGGATCGAAGAAGTGATCGTGACACTTTGCGCAGCCAACCGTCATCCCCATAAAAGCCGTGGAAATAGTCTCCACAGCGGAAAAGCTCAGCTGATGATCCGCGTTGCCGGGTGACGTGGCCCCGCGCGCAAGAAAGCCGAGGGCAAATCGATCCTCCGGACGAGGCGGCACTTCCGACAGATGTCCTTCCGGAGAAATTGTTTTTCGCTTCACCGCACGGTTCCCGGTGATTTGAGCCCGCACAAAATCATCAAATGGGAGGTCGTGATTGATGGAATGGATGACCCAATCCCGCCAATAATGGATTCCGGGGGTCGCCGGCATGTTTTCGTCGAAATCTGCATACCGCAGCACATCCAGCCAATGACGACCGTAGCGCACTCCATGCTGTTCGCTGCCGAGAAGGCGCGCGATGGCTTTGTCTCGTCCACCCGCCGACGGATCTTCCAGATAGCTCTCTTGCTCGGCAGGCGTTGGGGCGAGTCCGGTAAGATCAAACGTCACCCGACGCAGCCACGTCAGGGGATCCGCCGGTCCGGCGAGCACCAAGCCTCGTTCTTGGCAGGATTTTGCGATGAATGCATCAATGGGATTTTTCGACGTCGTCACACCATCGGGGACGTCCGGGCGGACAACCGGCTGAAGCGACCACAACTCACCTACTTTCTTGGGGATCGGGCGAGCCGATGCCACCAAGCCCCAGGCGAAAATTGCCCAGAGGGCCAGCAGACGCAGGCCGACCCGTCCAAAGATGGCACGGCGGGCCGGGGCCACCCATTCGTTGGTGCTGCTTTGGGTTCTGAAACTCTTTAGATTGGAAACCATGAAACCTTGACATTACTTACTAAAATCTGCTCCCGAAGCAAGATTGAGTTTGAGAAATTAACGACCCACCGAACCCAAATCTCGTGGCAAATGGGGTTGATCAAGACAACTCGCCCGAGAGGATTGACTCTCCTTATCCATTTCTTCCACCCGTTCGAGAATCCTATCGCTGGATGGCCGGGGTGATTGCGCCCAAGCCTAGGTCATTGAATTAGCCGCCTGCGACGTTTCGGGAATGGCCAGGACGGGACAGGGTGCGTGCCGTAGCACCCGCTCACTGTGGCTGCCACGCAACGCGTCAAGGAACCCGTGCCGACCGTTCGTACACATCACAATGAGATCGGCATTGGCCTGGCGGGCCGTTTCCAATATTCCTTCAATCACAGCGCCGGACTGGGTCTGCTTCCGCCACTGCCAACCTGACACCGAGGGTGTCGTGACCGCTGGCATGGCTCCCTCTTCCCCAATGTGCAGGAGCGTAAACGAGCCCGTGGGGCATTGAAATTGCTGCACCAAATGGGCCGCCGCAGTGATGGCAAATTGCGGATTCGGCTCAGCCGCGATGGGGATGATAACATTCCGGAGTGACACCGATCCATCCTCGATCGAAACGAAACCATGCACTCCAGCCGGCACGAATAGCGTCATCTGGCCGGACTTTCTGGCCACCGGCTCGGAGATGGATTTATGCAGCCAGCCAACCGGCCCGGTGTGGTGATGGGTGGCGAGCACGATGAGGTCGGCACCGTGCACCTCGAGATAATGCAGCACCGATTTGGCCGGATCCCGGTGGTGCTCGATGACCTTTTGGACGTCAACCCCAAGCGCGGGCACGGCAGACTTAGGACTTCCCTTCGGAAGCAATCCCCAGCGCTCCACAGTCTCGCGGACGCCAGGAAAATTTGCCCATTCCGCCGATGCTCCCTCGGAGACGTGTAACAGCGTGAGTCTCGACTTGGCGAGCAGCGCGGCCTTGAGCGCATGCGCGAATGCGACCTGACTCGCCTCGGAAAAATCCGACGGGTGCAGGACATTGTCGAGGATGGGTGCGGTCAATCGGTGCGGCTGGGTCATACGTTTTTCGGCGTTGTGAATGTTTTCCTGCAGATTACTTCCCCTCTTCCACGGCTTTCAATCCCTTGTGGTAGGTCGTGTAGACATAGATCGGGATTTTTAGCGATCCAAGATGCTGCTGGATTAGCGGCTCAACCTGATCCCACTCCAACCCGCCTACGCCCGTCGCCAGTCGGGGCAAAGCCAAGCTGGAGATTTTCTCGGTCTCAACGAATCTGTGGAGTTCGCGCAAGCTTAAGTTGAGATTGTGATACGAAGCCTTGCCCGGGTGGGCGTGTTCGTTGGGAGCGGGCTCCTGGGTGAAGAGGTTGATGACGCGCCGTCCGTCCGCTCGTGTCCATACCCAAAGGTCGCCGACTTTGGGATGGGCCGTGTGCAGGTAATGCCGGAAATCTTTGTAGAGGGCTGGCCAGTCCTGCCGGAGAGTCAACGCCAAACCCGAGTTGAAGTGATCGTTTGGCGCGATCCCATGGGCGATGGCCTGAGCGTTGCTAAGAAGAATATCGCCAGTAACTTGTTTAATCATGTGAGCGCATCGCTGCCCGGCAATTCGAATGCCGCCTACCTTTTTCTTGGCTAGATTGACGCAGAAATTGCTCTGCGGGAACGGCCCCATCAAATCCGTTTGACGTTCCGCAATCCACAACGAGAAAGCGGATAATAGGCTAGGTCGCCAAACCGGTGCGGAAACAGATCCACACTTGGAGGAGCAACCAAAACCGTAGGACCAGAGGGGCTGGGGCGGCACTTCAGGAAGTTTCTCCTCCGAAAAGAGGAATCGACGCCCCAGGCAGCAAGCGAGGACGCCCATTAACGGAAGCAAATCTGCCGGACGCAGTCATGGAAATTGTCCGCTCCGTCCGTGATCTTGATTTCGACCCGCATGAAATAGATTGGCAGATCTCGTCGGTCCAGCTTTGGGAAGCGAACGGCGTCCTTTTGTGTTGTCACCAGCATGGCAGCCCCCCGCTTTTTGCCGCGGTTGATTGCGTCGAGAACTTCCTGCTGGTTGTATCGGTGGTGATCGGCAAACCGCCGCGCCAGCACCAGTTCGCCGCCGAGATCAACGAGCTTTTGCTCGAAGCTCTCGGGCTGAGCGATACCGCTCAGGCTGGCGATCCGACGTCCCTTCACGAGCTCAAGCCCGACTCGATCTCCGGTAAAGGCGTCTTCGAAATACAACGGATGATGGACGCATTCAATCACCCGGGCTCGATTGTTGAGTTGGCGGACGCGTTTTCGAAGTTCCGCCGTCCGCCCGTCACTCTTGGTCAGGAAGATAACGTTGGCGCGAGCGAGATGGGAAGGGGGTTCACGAAGGGTGCCGCGCGGCAGCATGAATTCATTGCCAAACGGTTGCTGGCAGTCGATGAGCACGACGTCTGTTCGCCGTCCGCGGAGCTTCCAGTATTGGAAACCGTCATCCAAGAGCAACGTGTCGCACCCAAATCTCTCGACCGCAAAGCGACCCGCCTTGACGCGATCTTTGTCGACGAGAACAACGACGTCCCGAAGATTTGAAGCCAGCATGTAAGGTTCATCGCCGGCCATTTCGGAATCCAGCAAGAGGGAGGATCCATCGGAAACCACCCGGGGTGGGGTGGTATCTTCGCGCAGGAGAATCTTGTCGAGGATGCGCTCTGAAATCGCTTTAGGACGGGATCGGTAGCCGCGCGAGAGAATGGCGACCTTTCGTCCTTGATCCTGCAGTGCCCGGGCGAATTTTTCAACGACGGGAGTCTTGCCAGTGCCCCCTACGGTCAGGTTGCCGACGGCGATCACCTGTACGCCCAGCGTAGTATCGCGGAGGATGCGAACGTTGTAGAGAAACCGCCGAATCTTAATCGCTCCGGCAAAAACCTGCGATAAGGCGAACAGGAGTGCACGGAGGGCGGCGGCCTTCCGTCCAGGTCGCTGTTGGAAAATGACCTCGAGGAAGTAGGTCTCGGCTTCTTCTGTAAATTCCCGCATCCACTGTCGCATCGGCCTCGGGAGACTGCCGCGAGTCCGGGCAAATGTCGAACGGGGAATACCCAACCGAGCCTGATCCTCGCCTCGTTTCTCTAAACTCCGAAAAAAAGTGAGTCAAAGTAGAAGGAATTGGTCAAAAAATTCTGATTCCGTGGCTGCAGCATGACCGCTATGGTCTCAAAAATGAACGGGACATTTCTTCGGTGCATTCATCTTTTCGTGGCGATCCTAACCCTGGGGTTCGGGGAGCGGGGGCGCACTCAACCGGCACCCACCGCACCGGCGGCGCCCGTTGTTCGTGATCCTTCGGAGATCTTAGTACGCGGCCGGGGTGTTGAGATTCAACGCCAAGAGGTGGATAGTCTCTACGACAGCTTCGAGGGGCAAAAAACCGAGACAGAACGTTTGCTAAATGCCAGTGAGAAAGAGTTTCGCCTGGCCGTTCTGCTCGAGCGGATGATTTTCCAAAAATGCGCCTTAGCCCGGGCCACAGAGCAAGACCGCCGGAAGGCTGAACAGGCCTATGATAAGTTCATCACGGACCTTCGAGCCAAAGCCGGAACCCCGGCGGCATTGAAGCGCGAAATTGCCCGGCAAGGCATGCATGAAGCGTATTTCGAGCAAATGAAACGCCAGGAGGCACTGGTCTTGGAAGTAATCAATCGCGAAGTTCGGTCCAAAGTGAACATACCCGAAGCGGAAATTCGAAAATACTATAACGACTATCGTGTCAACTATGAGCGGCCGGATTCCTACCGCGTGGCCCATCTGCTCATTTCCACCCGCGATCTGGTCACCGGTCAGGATCTAACCGATTCTCAAAAAGAGGAACGTCGTCGTAACGCCCTTTCCCTTCTGGAGCGGGCCAGGAAAGGCGAAGACTTCGCCGGCCTGGTGAGGCAATATTCGGAAGATCCGGTCACGCGAGCAAAGGGCGGCGAGGTGTCGCTGTATCGCGGCAAGACCGTCGTTGAGTTTGATGCGGCCGCCCTAGCTCTCAAGCCTGGCCAAATCAGTGATCTTGTTACCACTCAATTTGGATACCACATTATTAAATCCATCGAACGTAAACTGGCCGATCGGATCCCCCTGTCCGAGGTTTCCAAGAGTATCCAAGAAACACTCGAACTCCAGGAAGTGGGCCGCCGTCTGCCAGACTGGACGCTGGCAGTCCGCAAGGAACTGGGCATTGAATACACCCCCGCCGCTCCCAAGCGCGCATGGGTACCGGAAGTGCCTGCGAAAAAGTTGCAGTAACGCTCCGTCCCCGCGGGGGTCAGGCCGCCCTGAGGCTCTCCTTTCTTCGGTAGTATACGGCCACATGCCCGACGCGGAAGATGAGTTGGCTGCGCGTCTTTAGGGCAAGCTCCGGTGCCAGCTCATCTTTGCGGTCCTTGAATTCAACAAACTTAACCTTGATCAACTCGTGCAGGCTCAACATTTCGTCGAGCGTTCTGATAAAACCATCCGTCACGCCCGCTTTGCCAATCTTCAGGTGCGCATCCAATCGCTGCGACCTTGATTTCAGCTCACGGATTTCCCGTTTGGAAAGAATTTCAGAATTTTCGTTGGGGCCAGTGGACACTTCAGTCATGCGTTCATTCTGCCGGGACAGCCGTCGATTGACCACCCCCAAACGGCAGTGTTCCGGTGCCTTTTCGTTGACCCGGGCGGTTTCAAAACCGGGATCCCGCATAACCGGCGCGATTTTCCCCCGAGATTGATGTCTTGAGCCTGGGCATCAAATGCCTCAGGAACTCAGCATGCACGCTGCCGGACCCAACGACCCGCTTCATGGGATCACTCTCGAAATGATAGTGACAGAGCTCATGGATCATTATGGATGGGAAGAACTGGGGAGAATGATCCGCATTAATTGCTTCATTTCTAACCCCAGCATCAAATCTAGCTTGAAGTTTCTGCGCAAGACCCCCTGGGCACGAGATAGGGTGAACGAACTCTATCTATACATGCGGCGCCAGAAAAAATGAACTCGGCACGGGCGCGGACCGCGAGGGCCTTTGATACGTGGTGATTCCTCGTCGGCAAGAAAACAGGCTTCTTACCACCATTTCCAATCCCGATTCGGCTTGGGATCGAAAATCCAAATCTCCATCTGCTTCGGATCCGGGAACTGGTAGAACTCCACGTGGCCGTCGCCGAAAAGCATGTTGAAGCGGCTCCTCCCCTTGTAATTGTGCCAGGTGCTCTTTGCGTCCGTATTGCCGCGATTCGAGTGCCACGCCCAGTCGCCCTGGAGGATCTTGTGCGACGCGCCCAGCGAGAGTTCGCCGCTCTTGATCGGCAGATTTTCGTAGCTGCCGCGCGCCGCGTTGAGGTCGCCAACGACATGGCGGGTACGGAAGGAGTCGTGCTGAAATTGCGGCAAGTAGCTTGTGCCGTAGTTGTTGTAGCAGTTTTTAATGTTCGCGCCATTGAGCAGATCTCCCTTGTCATTCGGACAACGAAAAATTTCGTAAGTCTGCGTGTATTTGTTCAATGGGCGATTCGTCGCCGCGACGAATACGCCGTAGGTGCCATTTGAACCGCCCGAGCCATTCCAGTCCGCTGCTTGCGGAAATGACCCGCCGCTGTCGTCGGCATACATCAAGAAAGCGAGACCGATCTGTTTTTCATTGCTGACGCACTTGATCTGGGTGGCCTTTTGTTTCGCCCGACCGAGCGCGGGCAATAGCATTCCTGCGAGAATGGCGATGATGGCGATCACAACGAGGAGCTCAATCAGAGTGAAGCCTGATCGGCGCAGTGTAGCGGGAGTTTTCATTGAAAGAGAGTGGGGGTATCGAGGGATCACACAGCGTCCCAATGCCACAAAAGGTCCGGACGGTCGAGTTGAATGTTGATCAATTGGCGACTCCTTTGTAGCAGGCGGTATCGCTTGCCTGATTGTCGTCCTCGGCTTTGCCCGATGAACCGTCCAGGAGACCGAAATTCTTCGCACGCAACCGAGCCGCCTTTCGGAAGTCGGCGTGTCCATCCGCAAACGTCAGGTTGCCCCCTCGATTGTGAATATCCGAGTACCAGTCGACCCCCGCTTTCAGCTTCACGTGCCAGTAAGTATACTGCCCTGGACAAAGGCCAAAATCTTCGCCCCACGCAGGCCGGAGAGCGGTGAAACTCACGAGGCGAATGGTCTCCTGGTTCACAGCAACTTCGCTCGGTTCAGAAATCGCCGACATGGATTTTTCCATCACAACGGCGTTGGGCAGGTAACTCGTCGAACTCAACGTCGTTGCGTCACTGCCGTCGCCCGGTTTCTTGGCATCGGGGCAGGCGTAAATCTTCGAACTGGGGGAATTGGAACTGACTCCTTGGAGAAAAGGAGCGATCAAATAAAGGCAATTCGGACGCCATCCCGGAGACTTTGGATTCATGAAATCCGCGATCTGCGACGCCTTCGGAGGCATGCGCCGAAAATCGGTCTCGTACAAAACCAGCGCGATACCGATCTGGCGCATGTTGTTGAGACATTGCGTCTGGCGCGCCCGCGATTTGGCCTTGGCCAGCGCGGGCAAAATCATCGATGCAAGAATTGCAATGATGGCGATCACAACGAGCAGTTCGATCAAGGTGAATCCGAACTGGGTTCTGCGGAAAACGGCGTCACGCTGCCGATGCATGGCATTCGTATTCATAAGCGAAAGTCACTCGAGAGTCATTCAGGGGTGCTCGTTAGCTGTTTTCGATACCCATTGCGACCTTCTTTCGCAGGAACTTTCCGGTATTGCTGCAAGCGACCAATCGTTTTAGAGTGCAATCTCAAACGTCGGAACTGCCCCTGCATCACATCATGAAATCTCTTGGCTTAATTGTTGCACTCACCCTCGCGGCCAGCACAGGCCTTTCGGCCGCGGTGACACCGCCACCGGGATTTACAGCCCTTTTTAATGGGAAGGACCTCTCCGGTTGGTACGGATGGGGCACCCAGGACCCCGCGTCGTTGCGCGCGATGTCCCCGGACGAACAGCGCCGTTACAAGATGCAATCCGTCGAGGGCGGACTGCCGGGCAAGGAAAGCAACGAACACATCAATGCCCACTGGCGAGTTGAGAACGACGAGGTCGTCAACGACGGTAAGGGACTCTACCTGACAACAGTCAAAGACTACGGCGATTTCGAATTGTGGATCGAGTACAAGGCGCTCCCCGATGGCGATAGTGGCATTTATCTCCGGGGCATTCCCCAGGTCCAGATTTGGGACTCGACGAAAGGGGATCCGCGCGGGCTTGGGCAGGATAGGGGTTCCGGTGGCCTCTGGAATAATAGCAAGGGTTCGCCCGGCAAGGATCCGTCCAAGAATATGGACAAACCTCTCGGCGAGTGGAACAGCTTCAAGATCACCATGATCGGGGAACGCGTCACGGTGATCTTCAACGGAGAGAAAGTGGTGGATAACGCGGTTCTCGAAAATTTCTTTGCCAACCAAAAATCGGGCTATGTCGCTTACGCGAAGAATGCAAAGCCTGGGGAAACACCGAAGCCGGAAAGGATCAATGGCTTCCTGCGCGATCCCGTTGCCCCGACAGGCCCCGTCCAACTCCAAACACACGGCAGCGAGATTCGGTGGCGCAATTGTTTCATCCGGGAAATCAGTCCTCAAGAAGTCGACCAGAAACTGGGCGCTCGCGATTCCGAGGGATTTGTTGAACTCGTCAATGGGAAGGATTTGAGCCCTTGGCAGGGCGCCGTGGCTAGTTACGAGGTGAAGGATGGCTCGATCGTTTGTAAGCCCGGCAAAGGCGGTGACCTATTGACCCGGGATGAGTACGAAAATTTTATTCTGCGTGTGGAGTTCAAACTTCCGCTCGCGGGCAATAACGGCATCGCCTTGCGCACCCCTCTGGGAGGCCATTCCGCTTCCGACGGTCTCGAAATACAGGTTCTCGACAGCGACGGTTATAACGCGGCGCACCCGAAGGATCCGCTTTTGCCCTACCAGTATCACGGATCACTCTACCACTGTGTGGCTGCCAAACACGGGTACCTCCGGCCGGTGGGAGAATGGAACTATGAAGAGATCGAGGTGCGAGGGCAGCAGATCAAAGTCACGCTGAACGGCACGAAGATTCTGGATGTGGACATCGACAAACTGGATCGCTCCAAGATCGAACATCCGCCCAAGGGATTGGACCGACGACGCGGGCACATCGGTTTTGCGGGTCACAACGATCCCGTGCAGTTCCGGAGCTTCAAAGTAAAGACGCTTTAAGCTCGGTCGTGTGCGGCGTGGGGCGCAGGGGAGTACGGAGGGTGAATCTATCCTGCATTCGCCCCCTCAAGGCGTTTCAGGAACACGATGCGCGAAATTCCGGTGATCATGGGCGGCTTGAGCCGCTGCTTGATATCGGGCAATTCTACACTGCTCCCCGTCACCTCGTGCAGACCGGTAAAGAACCATTTCCCACTTTCCTCCCGCCGCACATACACCGGCAGCGGCCCCGTCGTTTCCGCTAACGTGGTCCCCCACTTGGGAAGTTCGCCCTTCCGACCCACCCAGACTTCTGCCGGATCTTCCTCGGCGAGCGGATTCCACAACAACCCCAGGCACAATCCCAGGATCTTGCCGTCCCGATGGATGACGAAATTGGGCGGGCTCGAATCGCCACCCCATCGGGCGCGAACGGCACCAAAGTCATAACCTTCTCCCACGACGTGGGCCGGTAAGGGGAGAGTGGATGAAGGACCAAGCATCGGCCCTACCCAATCAATCGAAGTTCGTGCCGTCAATGCCCATTCACATTCACTAAATTGCGGCTTGCACTTTTGAACAATTCCGTGCGGGCTCTGGTTTAAATGAAGATGACGATTCTGCTGTCGACAATCCTCCTGCTGGCCGCAACGCCGGGGGTTCTCCCAGTCCGAGCGGCGGACGCAGTGGGCAAGGCCGATCCGAAGGCCGAAGCCCGGACCCTGCCGGATGACGCCGACGCGGCTTGGGCGGCGATTTTGGCCGCCCTCAAACCACCGGCACCGCCGGCCTCTTGGAATCAAGTCAAACCGACCCAGGAAGAGTATGACAAGTTCCGCAAAGAAATGGGAACCTTCGCTGCAACCGCCGCCGACCGGGCCAAAGAATTCTACACTCGCTGGCCCGACCACGCGCAGGCGGCGGAGGCACGAGAAGCGCAGCGCAAGATGTTGAACGCGGCCGTTGGATTGGGGGTCAAGGATCGCTCGGCCGAGCTGGCGGCGCTGGTGCCCGAGGTCGGAGCGGACTCGCCGGCAAATGAGTCGAAGGCCTCCCCGGGGGACAAGGAGGAAAAGGCGGACCCACATCGGGCGAAATTTCTAAAGCGGATTCAATCGGCCGTTCGACAAGCCCAGGCACTGCAAGACAAAGGGATGGCCGCGATGATGGCCGATTATTTGAAGAGCCTGCGCAGTCTTCAAAAAGAGTATTCCGACCAGCCAGAGCTGTACCAAGGTTTCCTCGAGATTGCGTCCTATTCCGACGACAACAAGGAGGCGATGGGACTAGTGAAGGAAGTTATTGCGGCCTCCGCGGCGCCGCCACCGCTCAAGGAAGCCGCCAGAAAACTGCTGGCAAACCTGGACCGAATGGGTAAGCCCCTGGACATGAAATTCACGGCCATCGATGGCCGTTCCGTCGACTTGGCCAGCCTGAAAGGAAAGGTTGTGCTCATCGATTTTTGGGCCACTTGGTGTGGTCCTTGTGTTCAGGAGTTACCTCACGTCAAGGGAGCCTACGAGAAATTGCATGACAAAGGATTTGAAATTATTGGAATCAGTCTCGATCAGGAAAGAGAAGCCCTCGAGGAATTCGTGAAAAAACGCAAGCTGCCCTGGCCGCAGCACTTCGAATCGGAGGGGCAAGGGAATCATTTTGCGAATCTGTATGGCATCTCCAGCATTCCCACCATGTGGCTGATTGACCGGAAGGGAAACCTTCGGGATTCGAATGCTCGCAGTGGCCTCGTCGAAAGGGTAGAGAAACTACTTGCCGAGAAGTAAGGTCACCCCGATCTGCGCAGGAGTTCGCGGGGCGCCGTGCCAACTACCCCACTCTTACTTTCCGTGAGGTGTTGGTTGTGCTTTGCTTTGTCCCGCTCGGGGTTCATTTGTCATGCCCGTAGATCAAGAATTTCAGCCCTATGCCGTATTGTTCATCGCCTTGGTTTCATAACCGCCGACTGACCCGCGAAGTGACCGTCGGGACCCTGGGTATGGGCGGCGTGGTCATCGGTGGCGGGCATCCCGTAGTGCGGCAGTCCATGCTGACCTGCGATACGATGGATACGGAACTTTGCGTTCAGCAAACCCTTGAGCTGGTCGCCGTTGGCTGCGAACTCGTGCGCATTACCGCACCCACGGTGAAGGATGCCGCGAACCTCGAATCCATCGTCCGGGAACTTCGGAAGCAAGGGTGCCTTGTCCCCATCGTTGCCGACATTCACTTCAAGCCCGACGCCGCGATGGAAGCAGTGAAATGGGTCGAGAAAGTTCGCGTGAACCCCGGCAACTATGCCGACAAGAAGAAATTTGCCGTCAAGGAGTACGGCGATGCTGAGTACGCCGAAGAATTGCGACACGTCGAGGACGCCTTTGCCCCGCTTGTCTTGGAGGCTCGCCGCCGAAACTGTGCGCTGCGAATTGGCACCAATCACGGATCCCTCAGTGATCGAATCATGAACCGGTATGGAGACACTCCGCTCGGCATGGTCGAAAGCGCCCTCGAGTTTGCCAGGGTCTGCCGACGGCACGATTACCACAACTTCGTTTTCTCGATGAAATCCTCCAATCCGAAGGTGATGATCGAGTGCTATCGACTCCTCGTTTCCCGTTTGGAGGCGGAGGGACCCGATTGGAACTATCCGATCCACCTGGGCGTTACCGAGGCAGGGGAAGGCGAGGACGGACGCATCAAGTCAGCCATCGGCATTGGTTCCCTGCTCTGCGACGGCCTGGGCGACACGATCCGGGTATCGTTGACCGAGGACTCCCCGCGCGAAATTGCGGTGTGCAACGATTTGCTCGCACAGATCCCTTTCCTGTCCGCGACGCAGCCGCCGCCGTTCACGCCCTCCCTCCTTGCGTGGGATCCATTCACTTATAAGCGGCGGGAATCCGCTGAGGCCTCCCTCGGCGACGTGGCCTGTGGCGGCGAGCAGACGGTCCGGGTTGTCGTGACCCAGGACGTGTTTGATAAAGTGACACCCCGGATTTCTCCGAAGGCCGACGTGAAGCCTGAGGCCATTCTCGAAGACTTGAATTTGCTCGAACTGGATCCCACGCGGGAGATCTCAATTGAGAGTATTCCTTGCGAAACCCAGCTGGTCACCGTGCAGGATGGGCTGCGGCTGCCCCCCATCACAGCGTTCCGGTTGCTGGCGGTCCGGTTGGCACGGCTCGGTCGGAGAAATCCCATTCTTTTAAAAGATTGCTTCACATGGGGGCCGGTGCCCCTGTCACCGGAGATCGCCCTGCTGCGCGCGGCGGTCACGTTGGGTTCGCTGCTGGCCGACGGCATTGGTGACGCCATCCTCTTGCGGGGCGAAAGCGGGGCGGGCCAAAGTTTGAGTTTGGCATTTAACATCCTGCAGGCCGCGGGGTGCCGGTCCTTCAAGACGGACTATGTGGCCTGTCCCAGTTGTGGGCGAACCCTCTTTAATCTCCAGACGGTCACGGCCCGGATCAAAGCACGGACCGAACACCTCAAAGGCGTCAAGATTGCCATCATGGGCTGCATCGTGAACGGCCCGGGCGAGATGGCGGACGCAGACTTTGGCTATGTGGGCGGGGCACCGGGCAAGATCAATCTCTATGTGGGGAAGAAGCCGGTGAAGTTCAATATTCCGGAAGCCGAAGCCGTCGATCTCCTGATCGACCTGATCAAAGAACATCACAAGTGGTTCGAACCCGAGCCAGCGACCCTGTCGGCGTAAGAGCCTCTTTAAATTTTCAAAAAAACTCTGGGCCGCCGCCCTCGATACCTCACGATAGACAGGAGTGCGATCTGAGATCGGAACTCGCGGCACATTTTGGTCTATTTTTGCATTTCACAATTCACAATTGACTCTTGCCGGACCGTTCATCGTTCAGTCAAACTCCGAACCCTAGCATCCTACTGACTATGTTATTGAAAAACTTGTCCTCAAATTTCCGCAGGCGTTCCCCCGGGGTTCAGGGTTTTACGCTCATTGAGATCCTCCTGGTCATCGTGATCATCCTTCTGCTCGCGGGCGCGCTGGTTGTGTTTGTTCTGCCGCAGCAGAAAGGGGCGGAAAAGAACACCACTCGGCTGTTTCTTTCTCAATTGGCAAATGCCATCGACACCTACCGGTTAAACATGGGCCACTACCCCACGGAGCAGGAGGGTGGCCTCGATGCCTTGGTGAAAAAGCCCAGCTTCGAAAATGAACGGATGGGTGAAAAGTGGCAGGGACCGTATCTCAAGCCCGGGACGCAACTCGAGGATCCTTGGGGTCACCGGGTCCATTACGAATTGTCGGAAAAAGGAGCGGAGGGCGAGAAGGTAGGTGCCCTGCCCTACAAATTATCCTCCTTCGGTCCCGATGGACAGCCCGATACCGATGATGACATCAAGCACGCCATCGAATCCTCCGACGGAGAAAACCGCGAGAGCCGCGAAACCCGATAACGGGGCCACCCGCGGTCATTGTCCCGCGCTCTCATGCAATTCCGTTCCGACCGGTACCGCGTTCCCCGGACCGATCGCGCCGCGTTTACGCTGATTGAACTGTTACTGACCGTTGTACTGATGCTGTTATTGCTCGGGGCTGCCGTCTTTAATTTTTCAAGCCTGCAGCGAAATGTCGCCCTCGACGAGGGCTGTGTGCAACTCGAGGCGCTGCTTCGGTTTGCCCGCTCTCATGCCATCGGAACGGGACGGACAGTCCAACTCGTCGTCCCCGAGACCGGAGCGGTTGCGCAGCCTAGCACCCCCTCGCTCCTCCAGCTGCTGATCGAAGCGGATCCTGTCGGTAGTCCCGGCGTTTATTCCATTATCCACGAGGGGGCGATGTATACGCGAGAAATCGCGAGCCGGTTGAAAATCCTACGGGTGCAGGACATCACCGCGGACGAGCAGGCTCCAGTCGCGGCCGCGACCAAGCCGATTTCGTCCCCCGGCTCGCCGGTCAAGAAACCAGCGGGACTCGGAACGACGGATCCGCCCGGAACAGAATTATCCGATGGAAGTGCGATCTCCGAACGACTCGATCCATCGGTGTATTTTTTTGCGGATGGCACAAGTGATTCCGTGGAAATCGTGGTAGCCTCCCATGAAAGCGACGATCTGCGACGATGGGTCATTGAACTGGTGGGGGTCACCGGGATGCCCCGGCGGCGAACACTCCTTGTGAACGAAGAATCCGCGGACGGAACTGCCGCAGCAGCAAACTCGGTCCGAGAACCCGACAACGAGCCACGGCCATGAAAACCTTCTTCGACGGGACAACTCCGACGTGGCGGCCGTCGGGCGAAAGGACGCCCTCGGGAGCCATCGCAGGCGGTAACGATGCCCGGGGCGCAGCCCTCTTGGAGGTTATCCTTGCTCTGGTGCTCTTTGTGGCCGCGGCGGCGGTGGTAACCTCCGGGTTGAATTCCGCACTCTCTAGCCTTGATCGTCAGCGAATCCACCTCCACATGGTGAATCTCGCCTCTTCCATTCTGGCCGAAATCCAACTGGGAATCCGATCGCTCGAAGTCGGCTCCGCGCAAGCACTGCCCCCCCCGTGGGACCATTTCACCGTTGAACTGGCGATCACCTCCACCCGGACCGAACTCGCCGAGGCAGGCGGCCTCACCCAGGTGGAAGCCATCATTCATCACACGGACTCAACGGTCGTTCATCGTCTCTCCCAGAGCATACGTCTTCCGACGCCCCGCCAATTGAATGAACCGGAGGAGGAGGAGGCCGAGCCATGAAGCCCCCGCGCCTTCCATCGCCGGAGCAACCCCGTCCGGGCGCGAGCGTTCCGATACGAAATGGGCCTCACCGGGACGCTTTTACGCTGATCGAGGTGATCCTCGCGATCTCAATCGCCACCGGCATCCTGGTGACGGCCCTTGGCTTCTATCGTCAAGCGGCGGAGCTCCGGAACCAATTGCTCGTGGCGACGGGGCAAGTCTCCGCCGTGCGTCAGATTCTCGACCAACTCGCGTTGGATCTCCGCACCGCCGCACCGCAATCCGCCCTGCCATTTCGAGGGACCTCCGACTCCGTTGAATTTGCCCGGGCGGTTTTTGCCCTGCCGACCCGCCACCGGAGATCCTCCCTCTCGGTGCTGACCGATCTTCGTCGTATTGCCTACCATACCACCATCGACCAGACCGGGACCAATTCTGTGATTACCGGGATTAGCCGCGAGGAATCTCCCCTGCTTCCCGAGTTGTTGTCTGCGGCGGATTCATCCGGCGACCCTCGAAGTCCTGATCCATTGAGCATCGAGGGGGCGACGGCAAACAACTCGACGAACGAGGTCGCAGAACCTTTGACCGACGCCATTCGATTTCTGCAGTTTCAGTTTTGGGACGGGAATGCCTGGCACGATTCCTGGTCGGCGACGAATCCGCCTCGGGGACTCGAAGTCACCGTGGGTTTGGATCCACTTCCGTCCGACATGACTCCGCAAAATTATCCATTCGAAAAATTCCGACGCGTCATTTTTCTGCCCACGGGATCAACGGCGAAGGCCACCTCGGTCGAAACACTCCGTGATCGGGGGGACCCGCAATGAGGACAACGCACGGCTGGCAAACCCGGCGCCCTCCGTCCGGCTTTGTGCTGGTGGCGGTGCTCGTGTTCATCCTGCTCCTATCGATGATCGCCACCAGCCTGCTCTTTCAATTCAAGGCGGAAGACACCGCAGCGGCGGCATCGGGAGGTACCGAGCAAGCCTGGGCAACCGCTCTGAGCGGCATTGACGAAGCAATCCGGGTGGCATCCCTCGCCGTCCCCGGCACCCTGGAATGGCAGGATAACCCCAGGGCATTTCAGGATCATCTGGTTTATGAAGACGGGGCGGATCGTTGGTATTTTTCGGTGTTCTCGGAAGCGGGCGACGGCGCCCTGGCGGAACTCCGGTATGGCCTCAGTGACGAGGCATCGCGGCTAAACGTGAATACAACGCCAGCCCTGGATTTAGCTCGGCTACCCCAAATGACAATCGCACTCGCTCAGGCGATCGACGATTTTGTCGATTCGGACGATCTCCAGCTGCCCGATGGGGCCGAACGCGAGTACTACGAAACGTTGCCTCGTCCCTATGCGGCCGCGAACCGACCGATGGAGAGTCTCGACCAATTGCTGCTGGTCCGCGGCTTTACGTCCGGGCTGCTCTACGGTGAAGATTGGAATATCAATGGCCATCTGGATCCAAACGAAAATGATGGCGATCAAAACCTGCCTCCAGACAACCGGGATTCCCGGCTCCAATGGGGTCTGCGTGAAAACCTGACCGTGACGTCCTATGATCCCAACACGGACGCTTCCGGGCAGCCCCGGGTCAACTTGAACAAATTCTTCGTGGATCTTTCTTTTATGACGAATCTGCCCGCCGGTCTGAGTAATTATCTCGCGGTGATGCGAACAACGTCAAACCACATCGAATACGCGTCGGATCTACTCGAAGCGATAGTTACCACGGGCGAAGGCACCGCGGCGGCAACCAACACGGCTTCGGGTGTGGGTAAGGCTGAACTGCCTCTGGTGCTCGAACGGTTCACGGGCGATTCCCGCGCATCCATCCAGGGATTGGTCAATATCAACACGGCTTCAGCAGCAATCCTCGCCTGCCTGCCGGAATTAGACATCTCGATCGCTGAGTCCATTGTTTCGACCCGGCGCGCACTCGCTCCTGAAAAACGGGCAAGTGTTGCATGGCTTTACCAGGAGGGCGTCCTGGATGCCTCAAAGTTTAAACAGGTGGCTCCACGGCTGACCGCACGGAGTTTTCAATTCCGCTTTCAAGTGTTGGGCTACGGGCTGCCGTCTGGACGGTTTCGACGCCTGGAAGTGATTATCGACACCGCCGGGTCGACGCCCCGCGTTCGGTACCTCCGGGATCTCACTCGGTTGGGACTGCCCTTCAAGCTGGATTCCGAGCGGTTTGAAGGTCCACGCTCCGGTGCAGAACATCGTCGCCGCGCACCCCAACCCTCCATTAGGAGCCAGATTTCAACCCATCCAAGGACCTCCACTCATGGCTAGCCCTAGCGCATCGATAGACGATCAACGAACGGGATCCGGTTCGCCGCGAAGCACCGGGCGTGCCCGCCGCGTTCGTTCGGTCGGACAGGTGACTGCCATCGAAGTGGATGGAACGGTGCTTCGGATCGCTCAGGTTACCGCCCGAAACCCCCGCCCGGCCATCACGCGTGTGGTATCCGCCGATTTGCCATTTCCCACCGGGGCGGACCGGACCGATGCGACGATTCTCGGTCGTGCCATCGCCCAGGTGCTCAGCAGCCAAAGATTGACTCCCGGAGCGGTCGTGATGGGAGTTCCCCGTACCCAGGTTGTCCTGCGAACCCTGCCGCTTCCGCCAAGCCAAGACATGCGGGAATTGGCGGCCGTAGTGCATATTCAGGTCGGAAAGGATTTGCCCTTCCGAGCCGATGAGGCCGTCATCGATTTCAAGGTTGGCCGGCACCTCGAGTCTCAGGCGAAGAAGCCCGAAGGCGGGGCGGCGACCGAGCAACCCGGCGATGTTCCGATCTCAGCGCCACGGCACGATGTGAAGGAAGTGCTCGTGGCGGCCGTAAAACGAGAGGTGGTGGAGTTCTATGAACGGGTCGCCTCGGCCGCTGGGCTGCAATTAATCGGCCTCGGACTCCTGCCTTACGCCAACGCCCGATGCGTGAAGGCATGCGTCGGGGCCGGATCGGGTGAGGAAGAATCCTTCGCTCTGATTTCCGTGCGACCCGATGAGGTTCACATTGATGTCATTGAAGGGGACTTCCTGCAATTCAGTCGGGGAACCCGCCTGCGGCAAGACCTCGACGTCAACCCAGGCGAATCCAACGAAAAGAAAGAGGACCCTACCGCCCCGGGCGAATGGTTTGTCAATGCCGCCACGATCGAAACCGTCCGCAGCCTTCGCAGTTATTCCGGGCTCATGCCCGGGAAATCCAATGTCCGGATTCTCGTGGTTGGGTCAACCGGTCACGAACCCGCCCTCGTGCAATCGCTGGCCCAGCGGCTCGGACTTCCCGTCACGTTGCTCGATCCCGGGGTCGCCCTGGAACTGCCACAGGAAGCGCGCCCGGGATCCGCCGGAGCCATCGCCGCCATTGGATTGGGACTCGGTGCCGTCGATCCCAATGGTCTACCCTTTGATTTTCTCAATCCCGTCCGGCCAGCGGTACCCCGAAATCTCCGCCGGATCGGCATCCTGTCATGCCTGGCAGTCGCCGTGGTGATTGGCTTCGGGTTGTTCGCCCTGCGATCTCGCCTCATCTCGCAGCGGGAACAGCGGAACAAACTGCTTGCCGCGGAATTGATCACCGCCGAGAAGTTGCGACCGGCCTATCGCAAGCTGCTGCAGCAATCCACGACGGTCAACGACTGGGTCCAAGGCAGCCGGAATTGGCTCGATTTCTACGCCCATCTTTCCGCCGTGCTCCCGGCGAGCGAGGATATTTATCTCTCCTCTCTAGCGCTGATCGGCAACGGTACCATCCGGCTCACAGTCCAGGCCCGCAGCGGTGAAATCCTCGCGCGTCTCGATAAGCAGCTTCGGGCCGCCGGGTACGACATCAAACCGATCGCCGTGACACCGGGTGCAAACCGTCTCGGCTACGAATTCCGTTCGACCGTCGAACTCACGGTTCCAGATAAGTTGAAGCCCGACCTCTCCAAAGTGAAACCACCCCCCCGTCCCGCCGACGATGCCTCACTCGATCCGAGGCTTTACAAAACGGGGGGCGGATGAATCGACGTGAAATCATTCTCGCCGGAACTATCGGCGGACTCGTCGCCCTTCTGCTCATCGGTTGGTCGATTCGCTCTCTCTTCCTTGTGCCGCTTCGCGACCTGGATCGCCGTGCCGCGGATCTCCGGGAGAAACTCAACAAGATCCAAACGGAACGTCGAAACTTCTTCGCTGCCGAAGATCGCCTCAAAGCATTGGCACCCCGCACCTTCTCCGATGCGCCGGATCCCGCCATCGCCCGGTCGGGGGAAATGTTGACCCGCCTCATCTCTCGATCCGGACTGGATGGGTCGGAATTCACTCGCCTCCCAATCTCGCCGAGAAATCTGCGCGGTGCGAGCGAGGTAGGCTGGAGCGTCCAGGGCGCCGGTGCGCTCCCCCGCGTGGTTGACCTGTTGTTCTCGGCACAGGAGTCCCCCTACCTACATCGAGTCGAGAATCTCGCCATCACCGTCGGAGAAGGCCCGGCTCACGTTCACATTTCTTTCCGCTATTTGACCCTCGTCCTCGATCCATCGCCCGATGTTGCCCGACCGGATCTACCCGATCGACTGGCGCTGGATTCACCGGAAAGACGTCTGCTCGACGGGATTATCCAACGGGATCTGCTGCGTCCCTACATTCGCCGCCCACCGAGCCCCCCTGAAAATCCAGCAGTGAAACCCGCCACACCCGGACCGCCGCCGGGACCGGAAACACTTAAGATCGTTTCCCTTTCCGAGTGGAACGGAAAACCGGAGGTGCACGTGCGCGATCTGACCGCACAAAAAACGCTCCGGTACCAGCCCGGCGAGGCCTTTGCCGGCGGTACCCTGGTGACCGTCGACTATCGATCGCTCCCCCTTCCCGGCAACTCGCTCCTGCAATCATCCAGCCGAGCGATTCTGAAAATTGGCAACACTTTCTGGGCGATCGAACGTGGGCAGACGTTGGCCGATAAACGAAAGCTGGAGAGCAAGGATTTGCCGCCGGGAATCCAATGACCCGAATCCAGCGGATGCCGCCTCGCACGGTGCGGAACCGGCTTTGGAATCTCCCGAGTCCAATTGGCGGTCGCTTCGAATTTGCGGGAATTTTTTGTCGGCACGAAACACCGAATCACCCCGCTAATTCGAAACGGCCGCAAATGAAGAACAGTACGCCTTCGTCCCGTATCCAATGCGCGGCGAGTGGCTGCAAAGGCCGGGTGAGCGGTCACTTAAATTCCACGGGTCCGTCCTGCGCCTACGGGGCGCCGTTTTCAAGTTCACTCGGAATTCTTGGCCGTAAACCCGCTCGGTGCGTCACCGACAAAGTAGACGTCGCGATCCGGGCGCGATCCGGGAGTATGGAGATCGAGCATCACTAACTCGTCGGTTCCCGTAATAAAGCCATGGGTTGTCCCAGGGGGAAGTCGCAGGAAGTCACCCAACCTCAACTCATACGGAACTCCATTCAGAATTGCCGTCCCTGAGCCGCGGAGGACGTAATAGAATTCCTCCGCGATCCGGTGATAACTGACGCTCGTGCGCTGGTGTGGCTCGATTCGCACTCGATACGCCGTCGCTGCCCCTTCCTCGTCGCGGTCAACGAGCGATTCAATTTCGTACGGACCGAGCTTCTGAACTCCACCCAGGGTGGCGGCTGGGCGGTGGAGAATCTGCAATTCCATGGGGGAAGCCTAACCCACACTCGAGTCGCCCGGCGCATGAAAATTAATCGGGAATCAGATCTCAACAGCGTCAATCTGCTGGTAGGCGTGTCTTAGCCAGATCTTTACCCGCTGCCGCTCCAGCAAGCCCAATCCCTTGACATCCGTTTCGCTCTTGCTCTTGGCCGCCCAAAAGCTGGAACTGCTGGCATCGATCTTGTTGATGACAGGTTCGTAAAGTCGTTTCAGTGAAAGAATTCGCGCGTTCAGTCTGGACGCTTTTTCTCGAGCGCCCGACTTTTCGAAGGTGTCGAAGTTATCGCCGCGCAATTGATTGAGAACGAGTACGTACTGGAGCCGTGTATCGAATCGATCAAGGAGCTTGTGCAACAGATCGACGGAGTCCTTACCCGAATCGAGCACGTGCCAATAGAGGAAGGAGATGCCCAGTTCATCCGCCGTCTCCAGCACACCGGAATCGTCCATCCACTTCACCAACGGCTCATGCGTTTGCGCGGCAAGATCCACCAAGATTCGCCTGTCCGGATGCTCGGTCGCCGCTTCCACGATGGTGTCGAGACTCTCATAGCGGTCCACCACGACCGCGGACGCGTAGTCCGCGTAGAAACGCAGCAATGAACCGTGGGATCGGTCCGTATCAAATCCCAGGAACGGGATGTTCTTGTCGATCAGATATTGCGCTACGACCCGTGCCACCAAAGATTTACCGACCCCACCCTTCTCGCCGCCGATCAGATGAATCTTGCTCATTGTCATTAAAAAATAAGGAAGGAGGCTGCCGCCAAACGACGGATGAGTTGGCGACCTCTGGCCGCCACTTCATTGCTACCGCCTGGAAAGAAGAGTATTGGGCATTACCAGACCCAGCCATTCGAATTCACAAAAAGATGCGTGAAAAAAATGCATACCTCCGGTGATTGGATGGGTCGTCTCACTTCGGGCCAACGGCCCAGTCGGGTTCAAATACGGTCCTGGACATCGGTGATTCTCACGCCCGGAGGTGCCACACGGCCACCACCTCTCCGGCAGCGAGACGATCCCAAGTCGCCCCCAGCGGCAGCCGTGAGTGATAAATAAAACCTCCCCTCATCGACCTCTTTAAAGCAGAATCTCGACATTTGAAACTCCTCTCAAATTCCGACCACCCCCAAGCCATCCTCCGATTCGGCCTCGGCCTCGGTGCCGCGGCCACTCTGTCCCTCTCAGGAGCGGAGTTTACCCCGGAGCCCCAGTACCGACACGGAGAGATCCTCGTTCCCGCCTTCCGATCCAACGAGGCGAAACGCGCGACCGTCTCGATTCCGCTCGCAGAGGAATACCTCCGCAAGGGGGCACTCGCCTGGGCCGGTTCCCAGGGTTGCGTCTCGTGCCACACCACCGGCCTTTACATGGTCACGCGCCCTGCCCTCACCCGACAACTCGGTCGGCCGCTCGAGGAAATGCGGACGTTCTTCGTCCACGAACTCCGGGAAGATCTCGCGACTCGACGCGATGTACTCCTCAACTCCACCCGGCCTGCCCGGGTAATTTACACCGCCGCCGGACTCGCCGACTGGGATTCGCACGTCACCCGGACACTCTCCACCGAGACCCGACAAGCATTGGCTCAAATGCTGGATCTGCAGCTCGACACCGGGACCTGGGGAACTCTCGACTGCTGGCCGCCCTACGAATCCGACGCTTTTCATCTCGCGACGCAAGCGGCGATGGCAATCGCCGCCGCGCCCGGTTGGCTCGCAGAACTGAAGGACGAGCGACAGCTCGCCGGGGTCGCGAAACTTAAGAACTATCTCCGGAACACGCCACCTCCGCATGACTACGGGCGCGTCCTTTTACTTTGGGCGTCCGCCCGCATACCCGACCTGCTTCCCGCGGAAAAGAAACACGAACTTCTGAACGTGCTCTCCAAACACCAGCGACCCGATGGCGGCTGGTCGATTCGCACCTTTGCCGCCCCCGAGGCCTGGGGCGGTGGAAACCGCGCCCAGAAATTGCGTCAGGAACCGGAGTTCAGCGACCCGCCGAGCGATGGTCACCAGACCGGCCTCGCCCTCATCGTGCTGAGTGAGCACGGAATACCTGCAACCGATCCGCGCGTCCAACGTGGCCTGCGCTGGCTCAAAGAGAACCAACGTGAGTCCGGTCGTTGGTGGACTCGATCGCTCAATACCGACTCGTCCCACTACATCACATATAGCGGAACCGCCTACCCACTGCTGGCTCTCGGACTTTGGGGCGAGATCCCGATTCAACCGCACTCCGACACCGCTCGACCTCTTTAACGGGCGGCCCAGGAACGGTTACTCGGTCGACCCAAGAACCGTTCCCGGCCACGGAACGGGAAATCCGTTACGGCGTCGGTGCGAAGGATATGGTCGCAGAGGTGCCTGAGACGTTCTTGGTCGGGTCGTAGGTATAGCCGCTCTTCACGAGGTTCTTGACCGTGAAAGTTACCGAGCCGCTGCCCTTAAAGCTCTTCGAGGTCATCACCGCATTTCCGTTGGCGTCGGTCACTGCGGACGCGTTGCCGGTAACCTTGCCGCTCCAAGTACCCGATACCGTGACTCCGGCGACCGCAACAGCAGGATTTGCGAGATTTGTGACCTTCACGGTGGATCGCACCGTCTTGTTGTTCCCGCCACCGGCCTGAACAGCCAGAGTTATCGACTGAATCCGGATCCCCGTGGCCGGGTTCTGGGTAACGGCAATTGCAACGCTGGCCGTGGCAGTGCCGCCTCGGTTGTCCGTCACAGTGAGCGTGGCGGTGTAGTTACCCGGATTCGCGTAAGTGTGCGACACGGTCGCACCAGAGCCGGTCGTACCATCGCCAAAAATCCAATTATAGGAGCTGATCGTCCCATCGGGATCACTGGAACCTGCACTACCTAATGTCACGGCGAGCGGGGCGACACCAGACGACGGTGTGGCAGTCGCGACGGCGATCGGCAGAACGTTGGGTGCCAGGGCCTGAATCGCTACCGTGGCCGTGTCTTTCAGGCCGTCATTATCCGTGACCGTGAGTGTGGCGGTGTAACTGCCGATAGAACCGTAGGAGTGATCGATGATCGCGCCGGAACCGATTGTGTTGTCGCCGAAATTCCAATCGTAGGCGACGATCGAGCCGTCCTGATCAAACGAACCGCTGCCGTTAAACTGGGTGAGCAATGGAGCATTCCCAGAACTGGGTGTGGCCGTTGCCACCGCCACGGGTGCGACCGCACCGCTGGGATCGATCACCGTGCCTGCAATCGCATATTCACCAAGCGAACCGTAGCTCGTGTAGCCCGTCGCCAGTGGGTCCCCCTTGCCGGTGCCGCGAATGTGGAGAAAATAGGTGCCGGCGGCGACGTTGAAGTTAAAGCCGGCGGCGAGAAGGTCCGCCGGATTGCTCGACGCGAGCAGTCCACCGCCGCCATCGCGCAATTCGGCGTAAATATCGAGGTTCGGCCCGAGCGCCGCCGGGACCACGCTAAGGTTGATATTGCCCGCATCGGTGCTGAAGGCGAATACATCCACATCGGAACTGCTATGAATGTTTCCCTCGGCACTGATCGAAGCGCCGACCGCCATAAACGTGGCGGTGCCGGCGGTATTGCCGTGGTCGTCCGCGCGCGGCGGTAGGCCATAGAGAGACATCACATTCAGATCATTCTCCCCATTATTGGCGCCGGCATACTCGCCTTTGCTCCATTGCGATAGGTTTTGATAGTAGCCAACGCCCATAATCGGCGCCCACCCGGTTTCGCCCGAGCCGTGGCCACTATAGTAACCCACTGTGGCTGTGGCATCGTGATTGAGTCCGAGATTATGACCCGCTTCGTGAGAAACGGCTTCGGCGATGTACTTCGCGCCATTCGGGCCAAGATTTTCAGGAAACACCAAGGCCGGTTTATAATAGTCACCGATGTCGTCGAACACACCGAGATACGCAACTCCGCCGTAGTTACCCACATAAGAGCTCATCGGGCTGATGAGCACGCGTGTCCCGAAATACTCGTCGCTGCTGCTGCTGCGGGTGATCTGCGCCTCGCTGGTCAGCTCGGTCGTCACGTCCACGTCAAACGGCGCGTAATCCTCCGCCACGCGCTGCCAGATCTCCTGGATGCGTTCGCGCTCAGTATCGTTGAACGTCGAAGGGATACCGTCGATGTCAAAAGCGGGCGCGTTAAAGTTATTCGGGACGCTATACTGGGCATTCCAGACCGTGCCTGAAAACACGTATCCGTTGAAGTCGAGGTAGATGATCCGTTTTGCACCGGCCCGACTGTGCAACAGAAACGTGTCGGCCAGCGGGAATGGCGCCGTGGAGGCGACCACGCCCCCCCCCCCCGGTCGGGGCCGGTGCCGGCACCGGTTCAGTGTAGTGAAGCCGTCCGGCCCCATCCAACGCGAGGGTCGGGTCGCTCAGCAGCAGCGTCCGCAGTTGATTTGCTTCGAAGCCATAGGCACGGGCCACAGAAGGAAGGCCTACGCCCAAGGCGTTCACGGCCTCCTGCCCGCGACTGCGCGGCCCGAGTTGCAGATTCGGGAAGTGCCGACTGCCGGCGCCCCGTTCGGGACCGGCCAGTGCAGATGGAAGCGAAATCACTGCCAGCGCGAACGCAGCGGCCATGGCAAATTGAAATTGAAAGCGAAGTGGTTTCATGATCATCGAAACGTTGTGAGTTGCTGACGGGCTTGGTTGTTTGCTCTTCCGAGACCAAACGTTGCTTAGGTGCTTCAGTCTTCCTAATCTGGGCTTCGCAAAACAAGGTTTTATTAATCAATAGATAAGAAAAATATAAGTAGAGCACCTGGCGAAATAGGTAGCATGTTAGGTATTTATTACAGCTCACGGATCACTATTAGTAGGTAGTATCCGAACCCGGGAAACCCGGCGTCGTGCAAGCTCCTCTAACAAGTCGGCACGTGTCTTGTTCTAAGCCATCTTCCCGCATGCCTTGGCGCGAATCCGAGGTGAGCGGGGGACAAGGCCCCTCGCGGTCGTGTTAGAAAAGCCCCTGGGTCGCACCGGTCTCGGGATCCACGTTAATGTCCATGGCCGCCGGATGGGAAGGCAGGCCGGGCATAATGGGAAAGTCACCCGCCAGCGGGTAGAGGAAGCCTGCTCCGACCGAGGCCTTGATATCACGGATGGGGAAGATGTAATTGGCCGGGAGATTTTTCAGGTTCCTATCGTGGGAGAGGGAGAGGTGGCTCTTAGCCATGCAGATGGGTAACTTTCCCCAGCCCAGCTCCGCGTAACGCTTCATCTTTACTTTCGCCTCGCCGGAGTAGGAGACCCCGCTGGCGTTGTAAACCTGGGTGGCGAGGGTCTCAATCTTCTCTTCAATGGATGCATCCTCATCGCAGAGAAACTTAAAATGGGTCGGCTGCTGGCAGGCCTGCACCACTGCCTCCGCGGCGGCGCGGCAGCCCTCGCCACCTTGGGCCCATGCTTCAATAGGCTCGCAGGCATCGGCCCCGGCCTCGAGCGCGATCGTTCGAAGAATCTCAACCTCGCGGTCGGTGTCGGTCGTGAACCGATTGATAGTGACCACCACCGGGACGCCGTAGTACTTGGCCACCTTGATGCAATGCCTGAGGTTGTCGCAGCCCTTTTGCAAGCCAGCGGTATTTTCCTCCGTAAGCACCTTCGGCAGCGGCCTACCCGCCACAACCGTGCCCACACCGCCGTGCATCTTCAGCGCCCGGATGGAACAGGTCATAACGATTGCGCTCGGCCGGAGGCCCGACTGCCGGCACTTGATCTCCATGAACTTGATCATTCCGTTATCGGCACCAAAGCCGGCCTCTGTGACAACGTAGTCGGCGGTCTTGAGCGCAATCATGTCCGCCAGCACGGAATTGTTCCCGTGGGCGATGTTGGCAAAGGGACCTGCGTGGACGATGCAAGGCCCGCCCTCGAGTGTCTGAACCAGGTTTGGCATCAATGCCTCCTTGAGCAGCACCGTCATGGCACCCGCGGCACCGAGGTGCTGGGGAGTAAGCGGCATCCCCGCACGGTCAAAGCCCCAGACAATCCGCGAAAGGCGGGCGCGTAAGTCCTGCAACGAGGTGGCCAGTGCCAGAATTGCCATCACTTCAGAGGCCACCGTAATGGCGAAGCCAGACTCGCGAGGGTACCCATTTTCCTTCCCGCCGAGGCCCACCGTGATCTTCCGGAGCGCGCGATCGCTGATGTCGACGACACGCAGCCAGGAGACCGAGTGGGGATCGGCGTTGAGCGCATTGCCCTGGTGAAAATGATTGTCGATCATGGCCGACAGCAGGTTGTGGGCGGCACCGACGGCGTGAATGTCGCCGGTGAAGTGTAGGTTCAGCTCCTCCATGGGAAGCACCTGAGAGAAGCCGCCGCCGGTAGCCCCGCCTTTGATGCCGAACACCGGGCCCATCGAGGGCTGACGGAGCGTGGTAACGACGCGTTTACCGATCTTTTTCAAGCCTTGGGAGATTCCGATGGTGGTCACCGTCTTCCCCTCGCCCAAGGGCGTCGGGGTTATGGCGGTCACGACGATGAGTTGCCCTTGTGGCTTCGAGGCAAACTTCTGAAGAACGTCCAGGTGAATCTTCGCCTTGTACTTTCCATAATAATCGATGTCGTCTTCGCCGAGTCCGATAGACGAGGCGATTTCAAGGATGGGCCGCAGTTTTGCCGCCTGCGCGATCTCGAGAGTGGACTTCATAAGTTGATTCTTCGGTGTGCTCACCGAAGGAACCACGAGATTGCCACGGCTTTTTGTTTCACGACCGGAAGTTGCGTTGTTTGAGCCAAGTAAGCCCCAGCTCCAAATGGTCGGCGACGTTTTCAAAAATGACTGGCAGCGGTTCTTTGACGGTTCGTCGGAGCAGCGCTTGCAGTCCGGTTCGGATGAGG
>CAMAUY010000029.1 GCA_945861565.1 Akkermansia muciniphila | reverse complement strand
TAGCGCTCAAAGCCGCCGGGTCAGGCAAAGAAGATCCAGGAAGAAGGAAGAAGAGATCTGTTGAAGTGTTTGAAGAAAATCCATCAAGAAAACTGTGCGGTTTTCAGACCGGTCGTTTTGCACGGTTTAGGTCCCGGCCTCCGCAAACGGCAGCCGCAACCAGTATTGCGACGGCATGTTCGACCGGTTGAAGGACGCCTTTACGGAAACCGAACGCAAGCTGGCCCGTGAAATTCTGAAAGCCGTCTGCCGCTCCGCAGAAGGGCTGGGCCGGGAGGATTTTGATCTTCTCCACCAGAAGATGGACCCCGTGTTGAGCCAGACCGCCTCCGGGATCGAGGAACTCGACCATGTGCTCGATACGCTCAAGCACGATGGCTATCTGCTCCAAGAGAGAACCAGCCTGCGCCGCACTCGCTTTGGCTCGAACATTCTCCGGGATTTCTGGCTCCGCAAAACCGCCTGACCCCATGCCCCAACCCCCTTTCGCCCTCTACAATCCCGCTTTGCTTCAGCCGGACGACTTGCTCGCGCAGTTCACCGCCCGACTGCCCATGCTGGAGACGCTGCTCGGCGTCATCCGTGGGAACAAAGCCGGTCAGCCCCAGCAGCACTGCCTGCTCATCGGCGCGCGCGGCATGGGCAAGACCACCACGCTTTGGGCCATCGCCCATCGGGTCAACCGCGACGCCATGCTCGCCTGCGACTGGCAGCCCGTGGTCTTCGATGAGGAAAGCCGCCGCGTCGGCGACCTCGCGGATTTCTGGCTCGAGTGCATCCGCCAATGGGAGCACGTCACTCAGTCTCCCGGCGCGCTGGCCGACCAGCTTCTCGCCGACGCCCCGGCGGACATCGAAGACCGCGCCCGCGAAACGTTCCTCCGACTGGTGGACCAGAGCCGCCGCCGGGCCTTGCTCCTCATTGACAACCTCAACGACGTGTTCAGTTCCATCTCCGACGCCGAACCCTTGCACCGGCTGCGCGCCTTCCTCATGCAAGATTCGCGCGTCATGGTGATCGGTGGAGCCACGCGCTATTTCGACGAGATCACCTCAATGGACCAGCCGTTCTACGATTTCTTCCGCTGCTTCGAGCTTCGCCCGTTGACCGCTGAGGAAACGGAAGCCTGCCTGCTCGCTCTGGCAAAGAACCAGGGCGGCGACTCCATCGAGAAGATCGAGAAGACCTTGCAGGAACGGCAGGGCACCGTGCGCGCCCTGCATCTGCTCACCGGCGGCAATCCCCGGCTGGTGAAAACTTTCTACCGCCTGCTCGCCGAAGGGTTGCGCGGCGACATCCGTGCCGATCTAGAGCGGCTCATGGATGAGTTCACGCCCTACTTCAAGGCCATCGTGGACGCGCTCCCGGTGCAGCAGCAGCGCATCTTTGACGCCGTGGCGCTGGCCTGGGATCCGGTCGAGGTCGCCTCGCTCGCCACCGCCACCCGGCTGCCCAGCAATCAGGTCAGCGCCCAGCTTCGCTCGCTCGTCAAAGCCGGTTTCCTCCGCGAGGCGGCGGGGGGACCCAAGCGCAAGACCTACCTGCTCGCCGACCGCTTCTCCAACATCCACTACCTGATGCGCCACGGACGCGCGGCGCGGAACCGGCTCGATTGGTTCGTGGCCCTCGTCCGCATCGTGTTTCCCGACCGGGCCTCGGCGGACGTGCTGGCCAAGGCTGCGCGCGCGGCGGCGGAGTGCGGCCCCGAGGGTCGGCTCGACGCCCGCTCGGTGCTGCACAGCGCGCTCTCCCGTGCGGAGTCCAGCGAGGATCGTCGTGCGCTCATGCACGCCACGTTGCGCGAAGGGTGGGATAGCACAGCTTGGGAATCGCTGGATGAATGGTTCGACGCCGCGCGGGCGCAGGCGGATTTGCCCGAAGTCGGAATCATTGGTTTCTGCAGGACGATGCCAGAGGAGCTGAGGAAGAGGCTCGGCTTCAAGCCGAACCAAGCGCGCTGGTGGTATCAACTCACCGATTTTCTGGAGGAGAAAGAGGCTTGGACCATCGCAGAAGCCGCCTACCGCAAGGCCATCGAGATCGATCCGAAGGATGCGTATCCGTGGAATGGCTTGGGCAACGTGCTCCAGGCTCACCTTGGCCGCCCCGCCGAGGCGGAAGCCGCCTACCGCAAGGCCATCGAGCTCGATCCGAAGTGGGCGTATCCGTGGAGCGGCTTGGCGGAGGCTCTCAGCCGCTCGGATGGCCGCGGAGAGGAAGCGCGGGCCAGCGCCTTGAACGGATTGTCCCTCAAGCCGGACTACGGTTTCGCCCGACGCAGTTTCCTCGAGATCTGCGGCGATCACGCCGACGATTGGCGTGCCGCGCTGCCCACCCTCGTCGCGTGGTGCCTCACCCATCCCAAAGCCGATGAGGTCTTTGACTTCACGGTGGACGGATTGCTCCGCCTGGCGCGACTCACCAAGCCCGCCGAGGCGTTGGCCTTGGTGGATTCCCTGCCGGATGCCACGCCCTTCCAAACCGTGCGCGACGCCTTCGTGGCCCACGATCACCGCGAGCATCTCCAAGCCTTGGCCCCGGAGCGCCAGACCATCGTGCTCGCCCTGCTGGACCGCCTCGCCGCCCGTCCCGAAGCCTCTGCGCCCAAAACCAAACCGAAGCGCGCGAAGTCAAAACAGTAGGGCTGAATGCTTTAAAACCTCTCGCTGAATTCGATCTAATCGCGGAGCGAAACGGGGTCAGTTCTAAACGGGGTCCGTTCTTGGTATTGGCAACTCGTCAGCCTGGCCCAAATGCGTTTAGGGCAGCCAAAGTGAACAAAACCAAGAACTAACCCCTTTCTCCACCTTCCCGGCTATCGATAAGTCGCCATGGCGCCAGGTGCGGCCGGCGTGAGTGGATTCCGCAAATTGGCTTGAAGTGCCGCGGGGGTGACCTCGTTTTCCCAGCGGCTGATGACAACGGTGGCGACGCTGTTGCCGATGAAGTTGGTGAGCGCGCGGCATTCACTCATGAAGCGGTCGATGCCCACGAGCAACGCCAGCGATTCGACAGGGATGCCGGGCACGGCGACCAGTGTTGCCGCGAGCGTCACGAAGCCCGCGCCGGTGACGCCGCTCGAACCCTTCGAGGTGATCATGGCGATCAGCAGGAGATAGACCTGCGCTCCGACGGTTAACGGCGTGTTGGTCGCCTGCGCGAGAAAGACCGCGGCCATCGCCATGTAGATGTTCGTCCCGTCGAGATTGAAGCTGTAGCCGGTCGGCACCACGAGGCCGACGGTGGATTTGGCGCAGCCGAGGCGCTGCATTTTCTCGATGAGCCCGGGGAGCGCGGTCTCCGAGGAACTGGTGCCGAGCACCAGCAGCAGTTCGTCCTTGATGTGGTTGAGGAGGCGGAAGATCGAGAAGCCGGAATACCAGGCGATGGCGCCGAGCACGACGACGACGAACAATCCCGCCGTGATGTAAAACCCCGCCATGAGCGCGAGCAGCTTGTTGAGGGTTCCGATGCCGTGCGCGCCGACCGTGTAACCCATGGCGCCGAACGCGCCAATCGGCGCCACCTGCACGAGTATGTGCATCACCCCGAAGAAAACCTGCGAGCCATATTCGATCACGTGCAGCAGCGGTTTCCCGCGCTCACCCATGAAAGCGATCGCGAACGCGACGAGCACCGCGACGAGCAGCACCTGCAGCAGTTCGCCCGAGACGAACGCGCCGAGAAAGGTGTTGGGAATGATGTTGAGGATGAAATCAGTGGTGCTGAGCGAGTGCGCCTTCTCGCTGAAGCCATGGCTGGTGTCCGCGGGCTTCGCTTCGACGTGATAGGTCTCGCCCGCCGGCGTGATGCCGACGCCCGGCTTGAGCACGTTCACCACCACCAGTCCGATGATCAGCGCGACAGTGGAGACGACTTCAAAATAAACCAGTGCCTTGATCCCGATGCGTCCGAGCCTTTTCAGATCGCCCATCGAGGCGATGCCGTGGACCACGGTGCAGAAGATGATCGGCGCGATCATCATCTTCACGAGCTTGATGAACCCGTCCCCGAGCGGCTTGAGCGACTTGCCGAAATCGGGAAAGAAATATCCGACCGTAATCCCGAGGGCGACCGCGACGAGCACCTGAAGGTAGAGGATGCGATACCAGGGCTTGAGCATTTGGGGAGTGGCCATGGATTGGTGTCGTAAGTTAGTTGAGTCTTGTTACCTGGGCTGCCACGACGATTCGCGGACTTTCAAAGCTGCTCCGAGGAGTTGGAAGAAGTTGTTCATGCGCCGAAAGTGGTTTCGTAGCGGTGTTCATATTCTCCATCGGGTCAAACATTACCTGGCACGCGCGGCAATCCCGTCCAAATTTCCAGCGATCGAGCAAACTCCTGGGCCTCACGAGGAAATTCATCCTCAGTTGCAGGGAAGTTCTTCACCCAGAGCACGGCTTTCCCATCTACAGGCTTCAGACCCACGCTGCCCGTGTAGGTGTCTGGACCTTCGCCACCGGGAATGCAGAGGTGCCGAACCACGATTCTGCTAAAGTCTGTCAAAGGACGGAACTTCTTCGATGTGCAGAACCAGGCATAGGGCGCCTCGGTCACGATCTGTCGCGCGGCGAAATCCAAATAAATGTGCTTGTACGCCAGCACGAAGGGAGCGGAGACGAGAAGGAGAAAGCCCAGGGTCGCACTCCATGCGGCAACATCGTTGTTCTCGTTCCATGATGCCCTGGCATACTGCATCAGGAGAATCCCAACGCCTCCGACCGCTAGAGCACAAACTACTTTGGACTGGATCTGCCCGGGGGACTTCTTTTCCCCTTCGATATCGAGTGTCTGATGTGTGGTAATTGTATTCATACGCATCCGGATTTGCCTTTCACCCCCTGCAACCGGAAATCCGCTGGAAGGTAACAGGAAAACAGAGTACGCCCTGATTGGTCTAAGGATTCGCAGGGCGGGTACGAACTCAAATCGACTGGACCGCGGTGGAAGGCTCGGACGGGATGGGGCTGTGTCGGGGATGCTGCGGCACCGCCTCGCGAAGCGACCGCAGCGTTCTAGGGGCATGCTCAAGGCCCTACCGGTGCATGGCGGTGGCGCCTCGCAAACCACGAGACCAGAAAAAGCAACCCGACCAAGCCAACGATCACGCCAGCGATGGCAACGGCGTTGAGCACCCAATCTCGGGTTTGATAGATCACAGTGAGCTTCGTATCCGGCACACTGGCGAAACCAGCCAGCCACCAGCCGCCGAATTTGGGATGTTGCCGGGCCATCGGGTCGCGATAGAAGGGATCGCCCAGCGGGTCGGCTGCGGGTGAGTTGGTCATTCGCTCCAGATAAGGGTGCGAGATTGACGCTACTTGGTTGCTCGTCCCGAAAGTGGGATGAAACACAATCCGAAATTCGCGTTTGTTCGAGGGCGATTTGGAGGACGATTGCTGCCCCGGTCGAGACGAGTCCCATTCGCTGACCAGAACGACCTCGCGCCCCGCGATCCTTGGGCCAAGCGCCTCACCCGCAAACCTTGTCAGGCTGACCATGAGAGCCACGACGCCGACAAGACTTGAGTTCGAGTCACGAACCGCCACGCTGACGCTGAATTTGTAAAGATCATCCTCAAGGCTCTCGTAGGCTTTTGATAGGTACACCGAGCCAATGCCGCCTCTGCCTACGAGATTGGTCGCCCCTGTGAAGTAGTCCCGCTCCTTGCGCTGCTTGATGTTCCTCTGGTCTGCGTCCGGCCAACGCAAGATCAGCGTGCTCTCCGGTGTCATGATCACCCAGTTCTGGAGCCGCAACCACGGGGGCGTCTTCGCCTGATGCTTGTCGAGAGTCGCCTGCAATAGTGTTTTCAGCGCGTCCAAGTCCTTGCGGACGATGGGCTGCGCCAATTCCCTATTGGAAGCCAACTCGTTCACAGTCTCTCTGAGAGGCTGCAACTCGACCTCAACCAGACGAGCCGTTACAGAGGCCCCTTCTTTGGCGTTATCGAGTGCAACCCCGCGCTGATACAGCGCGGCCCACGCCACCATCAGCAGCAGCAACGCCATGACGCCGCAAAACGCGGCGACCACCGGATTGCGTCGCGACCAGCGCCAGCCCCGGCCCAGCCAACCAACCGGCCGGGCATGGATGGGCTCCTGCTTGAGAAAACGGCCCAAATCATCCGCCAGTCCCTGCGCTGACGGGTAGCGTTGACCAGGCGCTTTGGCCAGACACTTCAGGCAGATCGTTTCCAAATCACGCGGGACTTTACGGTTGATCAGACGGGGCGGCGCCGGCTCGGTGTCGAGCACCTGGCGCAGCGTATCCACCGGCGTGTCCGCGCGGAAGGGCGGGCGGCCCGTGAGCAGGTCATAGAGAATTGCACCGAGCGAATAAATGTCACTGGCCGGACCTATTTCACTGCGTTTTCCGGCAGCTTGCTCAGGCGGCATGTAACTGGGCGTGCCCATGGCATCACCGGAAACCGTCAGGTCGGAGTCCACCTGGATGTGTTTCGCGAGGCCGAAGTCGGTCACGCGCGGCTGGTCGTCGGTGTCGACGAGGACGTTGGCCGGCTTGAGGTCGCGATGCAAAATGCCGCGCTGATGCGCGTGGTGAATGGCTTCGGCAATTATTTTCACGTAACGCGCGGAGCGCCCGGCCGGCAAGGGTGTGCGATTGATCACTTCGGCGAGGCTCGGGCCGGCGATGTAATCCATGGAGAAATAGTGCCGGCCTTCGTGCTCGCCGACTTCGTGGATGGCGACGACGTTGGGGTGCTGGAGCGTGGCGGCCGCAGTGGTTTCGCTGCGGAAGCGCTTGATCTCGGCTTCCGTGGCCCACGAACCGGAGCGCATCAGTTTGAGCGCGACGAATCGGTTAAGGTTTCGCTGGCGCGCCTTGTAAACCACACCCATTCCGCCCTGGCCGATTTGTTCGATCAACTCGTAGTTGCCCATGGCACCGACGGTCGGATCGGAAACAGCGTTCCGTGGAGCCGGCACGACCTGAGTTTTTCCTTCTGTTTTCAAGGCCAGGTCGATCAGGCATCGCGGACAAAACCCATCGCGCGACGATTTGGAGATCGGCGAACCACACTCCGAACAAACCCGGATTGTTGACATGGCGGTTAACTCGCCCACTTCACTCAAATCCAACAGGAAAACCGGCTCAGAGTAACAATAAATCTTTTCAATCGCCCAGCGCGTTGAGCAGGCCACGCAGTTCGTCGTCACCTTCACCGGCATTGACGGACATGCGTTTGACCTCGGCTTTCAGGAACTGGCCGTATTCCCGGCGCAACCGGCTGATCGCCATCTTAATGGCGTCCTCGCTCTTACCTAATCGGGCGGCGACTTCCGCATAGGACCGGGTGCTGTGTTCGCCCGGAAGGAACAACTTCAACTCGTCGAATAGAACCGTTTTATCATCCTGGCGATATTTTTCCTGAAGCTGATCCACGGTGAGATCGAGCAGCGTGAGCACCCAGCTTCGTTCATAGAGCTTCTCGGGCGTCAGATTATGGGAGGGCTCGGCAACATAGCGGCCTTCGGCCGATTGGAAGTCGAGCGGGAGATGCGGCTGTGTGCCGCCGCGTTTGACGGCCCGTGCTTTCTCCCACTCATTTTTAACCATGTTTTGCAGACTGGTCAGCAGCCACGAACGAAACTGGCCGGCGCCGGGCTGGATGCCTTGAAAGATGCGCTTCGTGACGATTCGGCTGGCGAAAAAATCCTGAGTGAGGTCTTCGGCTTCGTGCGGAGCGTGGCCGCTGCGGCGCAAGTAGGCGTAGAGCGGATACCAGTATGTGACGCATAATTTCTCCAGCGCGGCCTCCGCCTCCGGCGAAGCGGTCCGGGCTGCGGCCAGCACGACGCTCCAGTGGGTGGAGGCAAACCGACCCTCGGCAGTCGGGTGCTGGTCATTGGGCTCCGTCGTGGGCACAGCCTCTTTCTAATACTTCGCGACGGCCCGAAGCAATGACGCAATACAACTGACCCGTCCCTCAATGTCGTGGGCGACGAATACCCCGTGACCGAGCCTGCCAGTGAGCAGGAGCGATTCTGTCGGTTGGTCGCCCGGCCGTGATGAGCAATCCAATGTGAGCGCGGCAGTCTTCAGTCCAGTCTCAGAAGGCGGTGCAATTTCGGAGTTGAATTCCGCCGGATTAGACGGAGCTTTCCCCATGCTTTTCCAGCGCGGTTCGACGCGACGTCGGTTTTTGCAGGATGCGGGACTCTTGGCGGGCGGTTTGGTCACGGCAGCCTCAGTCTCGGCTCGTGGCGACGAGACGGTGTCCCTGCCGTTTGAAAACGGGGTACGACCGCTTGTGCGGTACCCGCAGAAGCGGCCCTTGATCCGGCTGACCACGCGCCCGCCGCAGTTAGAGACACCCTTCAGTGCCTTCAACGAAGGGATTCTGACGCCAAACGATGCCTTTTTCGTGCGGTATCATCTGTCGGAGTCGCCACCGATGGAAGTGGACGCGGACATGTTTCGCGTCACGCTCAGTGGCCGGTTGAATCGGCCGATTTCGTTAGGGCTGGCCGAGCTTAAGTCGAACTTTGAGCCGTTCGAGATTGTCGCCGTGAACCAGTGTTCCGGCAATGGGAGGGGCTTGATGAAACCACGGGTTGGCGGTGGGCAGATGGGCAACGGGGCCATGGGAAATGCGCGCTGGAGAGGCGTTCGTCTCCGGGACGTGTTGAATCGGGCGGGTGTCGCGGCGGGAGCACGGCAGGTTACCTTCAATGGATTGGACCAACCGGCGATCGAGAAAACTCCGGATTTCGTGAAGGCGCTGGATCTGGATCACGCCCTGGACGGGGAAGTGATGCTGGCGTACGCGATGAACGGGGAGGATCTGCCCATGCTCAATGGGTATCCATTGCGGTTGGTCGTGCCCGGTTATTTCGGCACCTATTGGGTGAAGCACGTCCATGAGATCACGGTGGTCGATGACGTCTTCAAGGGATACTGGATGGCGACGGCCTATCGCATTCCCAACACACCGGGCAGTTGTGTAGAGCCGGGAACGTCGGCGAAGTCCACGGTGCCGATCAACCGGTTCAACATCCGGTCGTTCATCACCAGTCTGGAGGACGGAGCACGGATTAAGGCCGGCGTGGAGACGCGGGTTCGGGGCATTGCCTTTGACGGGGGGCTTGGAATCGCCGAGGTCCTGTTCGCGTCCGACGGAGGTCGGAGTTGGCGAGCGGCGCGTTTGGGGGAAGATTTAGGAAAGTATTCGTTTCGGGAATGGACCATTTCCTTTACGGCTTCGGAGGCCGGCTCGATGGATCTAAGATGTCGAGCGACCAATCGGATTGGCGAGTCACAGCCGCTGGATCCTCTTTGGAATCCGGCGGGTTATATGCGGAACGTTGTCGAATCGGTCAAAGTGATCGTCGTATGAATCCCCGAATCGCGAGGCAACGAAAACGGATTGTCGCAGGACTCATCGGCTTGGGCCTGATCGCGTTTTCCGAGCGAAGCGCCGGTCTCAAGATTGAGCTCCCGGTGGAAACCGAGGTCTTTAAGCCTGGCCCCAATGCGGACATCGCGAATGCGCAATGCCTCATTTGTCATTCGACGGAATATGTGACGACGCAACCGCCGCAAGCGCGGGCCTTTTGGAAAAACTCGGTGTTGAAGATGCAGGATAAATACGGCGCGCCGATCGCGGCGGACCAAGTGGAGGCGTTGGCCGATTACTTGGTGCGCCATTATGGTCGGGAAACCTCCACGAATTCGGCCGTCAGCCGGGTTGCAAGCCCGGAATCGCTGCCGGCGAAGCCGGCAGAACCCCTGGATGGAGCCCGGCTTGCCGCCCGCTATGCCTGCCAATCCTGTCATCAACCCAAGGTTCGGCTCATTGGGCCGGCTTTTCAGCAGATTGCAATCAAGTACGCCTCCGACGCCACTGCCGCGGAGAAGATTGCGCAGCAGATTACCAAAGGGGGTTCCGGGAAGTGGGGACCGATTCCGATGCCGCCGTTTGTGAGCATTACCCACGACGAAATTCAGGTGTTAGCGGACTGGATACTCGGGCAGAAGTAGTGGTCTTATTCGGAGGACGGGGCGACCTGGAAGCCATGGATCCAGGGCAAAGCAGTGAAAGTTAGATAGCTCGGATCGAGTAGCTGAACTACCGTCACCGAATGGGGCAAAACGCTGTGCATGGTATCGCAGCAATTCTTACTATGCCTTTTCTCCTCCCGGCATTCCTATCAGATCCATAATGAGAATGAATGCTCCGCAGCCTAATGGCAGTCAATGTTCTCTTCACAAATCGCGACGAATCCGTCCTTTGGAACTTAAAATCTCCAACAACTTCGGGATGCACCGCCGTTCGATCCGTGCATCCCGAAGTTGTTGGAGACGGTAGCGGACGCCGCGCTGCGGCGTCCCCGCGCCATTCAGGCGCGGCACGAACCGCGCTGCGTCCCTGTCCGCCCGCTGTACGCGGGCGGGGTTGTCGCAGCGCGACAACCCCTATCAACAACTTGGGGATGCACCCCGTTCGATGGGACGGTTAAATGGGCCTTGACACCGGCGGGATGTAGGATGAGCGTGCGAGGATGCATTCCAACGAGAGGTAATTCTCCCTAACCTGCAGAGCGTGGAATGGAACTACTTATGAAGCCAACCAATTTAGAACCATCGGGAATCAACGGGCATTACCCTAATCGAGCGCATTCTCGATCCGGATTTACTCTCATTGAGTTGCTGGTGGTCATCGCGATCATTGCCATTCTCGCCGGCATGCTCCTGCCGGCATTGGCTCATGCCAAGGAGAGAGCTTCACGAATCAAATGCTTGTCCAACCTGAGACAGCATGGAATCGCGGTAACGCTCTATCAGGCAGATTTTCAGGATAAGTTTCCTTCGACCGCCGATGCCGTCACAACCTACTCCGCTTACGGAGGCAAAAAGGGCACCGAGTATCCCTATGATTTTCGGTTGATAAACGCCTACATTAGCGGCAATGAGCTGGTAAAGACCAATTCCGCGGGGGCCACACTCGTTTTTAAATGTCCCAGTGATAATGGCGCTCTGAAGGCGTTCTGGCCCACGGATCGAAAGCCGAACTTTTTTGACACCCTGGGCACGAGCTACATTTACAACAGCGGTGCCAACGCCAACGACGGAGTAAAGGGGTTGTTTGCCAAGAACTTATCTCAAATCAGAAACCCATCGCGAGTCATCGTAACCGAAGATGCTTCGTTCTCGGTTTATGGGCACGACGCCAATCCTTTCCAATACATGTATTGGCATGACAAGAAGCGCCTGGGCTACGGCGTCCTCCTTTTTGTGGATTCACATGTCGACTATGTGCAGGCAACGAGGAGGGCCCCTGACTTTCAGCGTGGCGCCACGTGGACGCTTATTTACAACGATTAGTGTTTTCAGTGATTAGTGCCGGCGGTTGTTATAGCAACTCCATCTGACCCGGTTCCCGCCGACGGAAGGCGGCGGTGGACAGATGTGGCCGATTCAGGAGCCCAAATTTCCGGCACGAGATCTGAAAGAGTTGTTGGATCTGATCCGCGAGCGGTCCCTGGCCGGTCATGCGCGTGCCGAAGCTGGCATCATTGAGCTTTCCTCCGCGCAAAGAGCGGATGCGATTGAGCACGGCCTCCTTGCGGTCGGCATAATGCTGTTCGAGCCAGGCCTCGAACAACGGAGCGACGGCGTGTGGCAATCGGAGCACGACTTTCCCTGCAAACTGGGCACCCGAGTCAGCGGCGGCCTCGACCAGGCGCGGGATTTCATGATCGGTTAATCCAGGAATGATAGGCCCGAGCATGACGCCCACCGGAATCCCGGCGGCCGCGAGTGTGCGGATGGCGCGAAGACGAGCCGTGGGTGGGGAGGTGCGAGGTTCCATGACGGCGCGAAGCGCGGGATCCAATGTGGTGAGAGAGATAAAGACGCCGATGGCCTGATGGCGTGCAAGTTCCTGCAAGAAATCGATGTCGCGGGTAACCAGCGAATTCTTCGTCACAATGCCGACGGGATTCCGAAACTCGGTGAGCACTTCGAGGCATCGTCGAGTGAGGGCGAGCTTACGTTCAACGGGTTGGTAGGGGTCGGTGACACCACTGAGGGCGATCACGTCGGGTTTCCAGCGCGGTGAGGACAATTCCTTTCGCAGTAGTTCGGGGGCCTTGTACTTGACCACAATTCGCGTTTCAAAATCCAGTCCGGCGCTATATCCGAGGTATTCGTGGGTGGGGCGAGCGTAGCAGTAGATGCAACCGTGTTCACATCCGCGATAGGGGTTCAGGCTGTGGGTGAATCCAATATCCGGACTGTCGTTATGGCTCAGGACAGTTTGCGAATGATCCTCAATGAATTCGGTCCGCGGATGCGGTTCTTCCGCCGGGTCGAGATCGGCATCAGCATCGGGATCGGCTTCGCGGTGGGTTTGCTGGAACCGATTGGCTGGGTTTTCAGAGGTACCGCGGTGCGAGGACCGATTGGAGTCTGGATTCACAGTGACGGATTAATCACGGACCTGGCACGGGCACAAACTCCTTTGGAATCCATCTTCGGTGCCAGTAGGGGTTCCACATCTTGTCGACATTCCCATGGCTGTCTCGTAACACCTTCATCCAGAAGGGAGCGCTCGCACTGAAAAAGCCGAGGGGAAATGTCTTGTCGCCTTGGTCATGGCAATACATCAAGAAACCGAGTCCCAGCTGTTTGAGATTACTAAGGCATTGGGCTTTACTCGCAGTTGCCTTCGATTTGGCCAGCGACGGCAATAACAATCCTGCCAATAGCGCGATGATCGCAATGACGACGAGCAATTCGATTAGAGTGAAACCACGCCACTGTCTGCGGTTGATGCGCGCTGTTGGCATCTTCGAAGAGGTGTTATTGTGGATTCCCATGTGGACTATGTGCGGGCAACGAGACGATCCCCCGACTTTCAGCACGGTACCAACTGGACACTGGGTTACAACGACTAGTTTACAACGTGAATCAGCCAACTGAGGTCAGTCGGCACATCCCGAAGTTGCCGGGACGGCTACAGAAGCAAACGAAGGCAGGCATTGCCAGGAACGATTATCACTCACGTTGACTTCCCGGTTTTCAAAGGCAACGGACTCGGCTCTAACAAAGTGACAGGTTCAATGAATTAATTGACTCGTTGTCATTATTGCGGCAGCGTTTGGCCAGGATCTGTTGACAACGTTATGAGAATGGCTCGCATCAAACTCGCGGGAGAATCGGCTGTCTATCATTGCATCTCGCGAATCGTCGGCGGCCAGTGGCTGCTGGACGATCTGGGGAAGGAGAGACTCGTCGGGATTCTCGGCAAGTTGGCCGAGTTCTGTGACGTGGAGGTGATCACTTACTGTATCATGTCCAACCACTTCCACCTGCTTGTGCGCGTTCCGATCCGAGCTGAGCTCTCCGATACTGATCTGTTGGCCAAGATGGTTAAGTTCTATGGCAGGAAGGGTATCCTGACGATACTCGCTCAGGAGGGTTTGCAGGCGCGGGGAACGATCGACCGGGATATTCGAGAATCGGTGGTGAGTCGAATGGGCGACGTTTCCGCGTTCATGAAGGAGCTAAAACAGCGGTTTAGTCGGTGGTACAATAAGCGGATGGGGCGATTTGGGACGCTCTGGGCTGAGCGGTTTACGAGTGTCGTTGTGGAAGATTCAGTGGCGGCTCTCAGGACCGTGGCGGCCTACATTGATCTCAACCCGATCCGCGCGGGATTTGTCGAGGATCCGAAGGATTATCGCTTTTGCGGATACGCGGCGGCGCTAACCGGTGCGACGGCGATTCGTCAGGGGCTGATGAGTTTTCTGGAATCGGCGGATTGGGGGAAGGCGGCGGCGAAATATCGGATGCTTTTGTTCGTCGCGGCCGGCTCCGCCAACCGCAGCGACAAAGCGGTATTGGATCGGCAGACGATCCTGGCGGAATTGGCCCGTGGGGGTGAGTTGAGCTTAGGCCAGGTATTGCGTTTGCGGGTGCGCCACATGACCGATGGAGTGGTTCTGGGGTCGAAGGACTTTGTGAATGAAATGTTCGCCCGTCACCGCGAGCGATTCGGTGCCCGTCGTAAAGATGGAGCCCGTCCCATTCGGGGGGTGCCGCTACCGGGGATTTGCGTGATGCGCGATCTGCGAGTAAACGTGTTTGGGTGACGGTGAAGGTCTGACCACCCGGTTTTCCAGGCTCTAAGCCAGCTCACGACGTTCGATCCAGTACCCCGCGCCCATGTGGAGTTCGAGTTGCGGGCGTCGTCCATTGGTTGGCAAAGGCAGGATTTCACTACCTCTCTAAGTTCTGAAACTTACAGGATCGAATCCATGCTCTTATTTCGGGAAAAAATTCCAGTGGACTGGCTGGCTAAAATTCGGTCGGACCTGCCGGCGGTGTTGGTGGACCATGCGCATCTCGAGCGCAAGGCGGCGACGGCAGCGATCAATCTCGAAAAATTCCGGCTGCTCTTTGGTCGAGTGCATGAACTGAATGCCATTGCCATTGAAGAACTGCAGCACTTTGAACTCGTGCTTCGGTTGCTTGAAAAGAGAGGGATTCCCTTCGGACAGCCGATTCCGAGTCCGTGGATCACCGGGCTGATGCGGTCCGTACGGACGGGTGTTCAGCCGCAGGTCATTGACCATCTGATCTGTTGTGCGCTGATTGAGGGGAGAAGTTGCGAGAAGTTTCAGTTACTGGGGCGAGAACTCGTGGATCTGGACCCGGAATTGGCGGCTTTTTACGAGAGTCTGGTCGAGTCTGAAGGCAACCATTATGCCGCGTACCTGATCATGGCCCGGCATATTGACGAAGCGGAGACCGACCGCCGGCTGGACTACTATCTGGATTTGGAAGCCGCACTGACGCGGGTGGGTAATCCCAGACCGATGTTGCACTAAACCGTGGGTGCGGGGCCTGCCGCTTTGGAGGAAACGCACCTGCTTTCCGGCTCACCAACTAGCCACGGAATCTGCCGCAAACACCTGGTCAACCAGGTTTTCGTAATCGGCATCTGATTTTGTGAGATCGATGACAATCACCGTATTGACGGGGTCGCCTCGTTGGGCCGCGAGGATTGCCTCGACCAACGTGTCGGCGGGCCGGTTCAGAATATGGAGCAGGACAGGCATGGCTAGAAGCGAAGGACGCTGGAAGAATGAGCGGCGAGGTCGGCAAGTTGATCCACGGTGATGGGTGTGTGTGGCGTGGTGCTTTCGCCTAGGTCGGTGAGAAATGGAGATCCCGCTTCGACGGTGATGGGCCCCCCCGACTCTCTCACGATCGGCAGGTACCGCGTGAAGTTGTCTTCGTCCATCAAGTCGTCGACCCATTCGCCCAAGGTGAGGATCGCCGCCCCTCGCAGGTGCAGGTGAATCTCCGCCTTCTTCCACGTGCCGACACCGGCGGCGACTCGAATGGCTTCCGCCGGGCGGCCACTGCTGCGGGGATCTGATTCCACGATGACGAGGACTTTGGGTTTCACGGTGTGAGGAAAAGTGGACGAGCTCAGTTGAAGCTGACAAAGCGGTCCGTGCTCGCGATGAAGTCGCTGACGACGGTGAGTCCGGCATAAGCGGCCTGATCATCGATCGGCAGGTGCCGCCGGTGGGCTCCGTAGGCGCATGCGTACAATTTGAGTCCGCGGGGGCGGAGCGCCTGGAGATCGGGGCGGCCGACTCCAGGGACAGCGTCATCGAGGCAGTAAAGATAAACGTCCAGTCCGCGGCTGAGTGCGGCGGCGGCGAGGCGGACTCCGTTGGAAAAGGAGCTTGAATCGGGCCGAGCTGAGATGAGCAGCCCGAGTTTTTTTTTCGCCAACGCCATGGCGGAGAGAGAATCGCACGGAACGGGGGGTGTCAAATGGAAGGCACATCGGGCCTTCAGAGTGCTCCCCTTCTCCTTCGTGACCTTTGTGACCTTGGTGTGAGGCATTCCGTCCTCAGCGTTCGAGCCGCACACCAAGGTCACAAAGGGCGCGAAGTGGGACACCCGTTGATACACCGGGCATTCACAGTGAGGGTAAATCTGCAGGGATGGGAGAGGAACTGTGCCGTCGTGAATCTGGCTGCGAATCCCAGCGGGATTCCCTCCCAAAGCCCAAGGGTTGCGAGGGACGAGCCACCCCTGCGCTTCAGGACGAAAAATCTCCAATCTCCAGGGGCTGCTCTGCAGCCGCGATCCATTACCGCTTCCTTGCACTACGTTCGGGGAGTCAGAGACTCCCTCAACTGGCAGGTCGGAGTCCTGCCCCACGTGCGCCAAACCGTGGGCTGCTTTCTGTGGGAGCTCCGCGCCTACGCAATGGCCAAACTCCCGGTTACAGGGAACGTGAAACGCTTCTCCCGGTTCGACAATCAACTCCGTACACCGGCAAGCTTCGGCATGCATCTCGCCCGGCTTCGACTGCGCGACTTTCGCAATTGCGCGAAGTTGGATGCCGAGTTCGTGCCCGGGTTCCATCTGTTTCTGGGGCGGAACGCCCAGGGGAAGACCAACATTCTTGAGGCGATCTACCTGTTGGCAACCTTGCGGTCGTTTCGGGGCGTCGGTGGGGGTCAGATGATTCGGCACGGGGCCAAGGGGTACTTCGCGGGTGGGACGGTCGTCGGAGCTGGAGAGCATGAGATCAAGGCCTATTGGTCGCCCCGGGAGCGGCAATTGACGTTGAATGCTCGTCCCGTGCGCAAGCTCAGCGAATATCTCGGGACACTGCGGGCGGTGGTGTTTTGCACCGAGGATTTGCAGCTTGTGAAAGGGTCGCCACGGATTCGCCGCCGATTCCTCGATCTGCTCCTCGCTCAAACGCGCCCCGGGTATCTCTCCCTGCTGCTCCGGTACACTCAGGCCTTGCGCTCACGCAACGCATTACTCAAACAGTCGGTGGCAGACGACGCGCAACTCGACGGATTTACCCGCGGTTTGGTCGAACTGGGCAATGAATTGATCGTGGCGCGCCGCGAATTGGTGCCGCGCATTTCTCCGCTCGCTCGGTTGGCGCATCGTCGGGTTTCGCACGACGCCGAGGATCTGAAGCTTGAGTATCGCCCCTGTATTAAGGCCGATTTCCTGCTCGAATTGAAGCAGTCTCGTGGACGGGAACGGATGATGCGAACCACCGTGCTCGGCCCGCACCGCGATGACGTCGAGTTGATGCTCGATGACCGTGCGGCCGCTGCATACACCAGCGAGGGGCAGAAGCGGACCATTGCCCTCGCGCTCAAGATGGCGCAGGCAGAGTACCTCTCGGGGATTCACGGAACACCGCCGGTGTTGTTGATCGATGACGTGATGGGGGAACTCGACGCGCAGCGGCGGGCCGGGCTCGTCCCACTTCTGCAGCAGGCCCACCGGGCGGGCGGCCAGGTGTTCATGACGTGCACCGAAGAAAACTGGCCGCGTGAGCTCGGCCGGGAGATTATTCGATGGGAGGTGAAGTCGGGATCATTGACTCCGATTCCACCGAACGTTGTTGCACCAGCACCGAAAATGCCCGGCCAAGGTGACCGGGGTGAGTGAGCGTCTGAAACTGGCGAACCCGTGTGGGAGTCCAGGGCGCAAAGCGATCCGCGGCGGCAGTTGTTTCCGCAAAAATGCGATTCAACCACCGTTCCTGAGTTTCCAGGGAGGTCGTCTGCAAACCCGATGCTTCACCGGCCTGGCGGAGGCGGTGAAAGTCGACGTGGGCGGTGAGGTCTTGTTCGCCGGGATGTTCCAGAACCTGCCGCGTCACCCGGTGTTCCCGGTAGCCTCGGAGCGTTCCTTCAGGCCGATCCGGGTCCAGCGGAAGATCCAGCCGAGCCCCGTAGTCGGCGGTGACCAGCCAGCCTTGGTTAAGGGCGTTTGCGGCCGTCCGCCACCACACTTCTGCGGCGTGCGAATGTTCCAAGACAAAGCCGTCGGGGATGCAATTGAGCACGGCGTCGGGCAGCGAACCGACGGGTGAGTCCAATGCTCCGGGAAGTTGAGCCCACGCAAAGAATGGCTCCATCGCGTGCGACGCGACACCCCACTCGAACCAGCGCCGCTGCGACCGATTCCAACCAAATCGGCGGATGGGGAAGGCATCAAGCAGTTCGTTGGCAAACAAGATCCCGGAGAACGGTTGGATGGCACTCCACCAATCCACTTGACCGGCAAAATCTGCGAGCCGCGCCCGTTGACGGGCCAATCGAACAGGGGATGGTTCGACCAGAGTGTACCGCATTCTTTCCAGGAGATCGGGCCGCCATTCACGAATCCAAGACAAGATATCGGCCGCCAATTGACCGTCATGGGCACCGGCCTCCACCAGTCGAAGCGGTTCGGATCGCGGCGATGTTAGATCGTCGAACCGGCGCGAGAATTGAAAGGCGAGCAATTCTCCGAAGACGGGACCGACGGAGACGCTTGTAAAATAATCCCCGCGGCGCCCGGGGTTGGTAGCGAGTTTTTCGTAGTACCCAAGCCTGGGTTCATAGAGGGCGAGCTCCATGAATCGGTCGAAGCGGAGGACACCCCCACTCGCGGCAATTTCCACCGCCAATTGGAGGCTGAGTGGCGACCTCATTGTCTGTCATTTGCCAGCCAGGCCGAGAAGGTATTGGAGGACGAGTTCGGGAAGATCAATGCTGTAGCCCCCCTCGAGGATGCTAAAGGCGGGAATCGACAACTTCCGCAGTTCCGCTCCGATCGAGCGAAAATCTTCTTTCTCGAGCGTCCCATTGGCGAGGGGGTCGCGGGCATAGGCGTCGTATCCGGCGCTGACACCGATGAGATCCGGTTTGAAGGCAGCAATCCGTTCCAGGGCCTGGAGAATGGTTCGCATCCAGTTCGCCCGCGGGGTGGCGGGGACGAGCGGGTAGTTGAAACAGTTGTTACCGATATTCGTGGTGCCCGTTCCCGGGTAACACGGATGCTGGTGAATGGAGCAGAATAGGGCACCCGGCTGGTCCCGCAGCACGTCTTCGGTCCCATTCCCGTGATGCACATCGAAGTCGAGTACCGCCACGCGCTTCGATCCGGTGGCGAGTGCATCCAATACAGCGATCGCCATCGAGCTTAGATAACAGAAGCCCATCGCTTGCGTCTTTGTCGCGTGGTGTCCCGGGGGACGGAGGAGGCTGAACGGGATCTCTCCACGACGGGCGATTTCGACCGCTTTCAACGCACCCCCGACGCTGCGGCGGGCATGTTCATCAATCCCCGGATGGGCGGTCGTGTCCCCGTCGAAATCCTGGGGGACACGGAGCCGGTCAAGATGGCTCTGCGGGTGCGCCCGCAGGAGTTGGGCGTCCTCTGCGAGCCCGGGTTCAACCCATTCGAGAGCGAGCACTTTCTGGTTCCGAAGGGCATCAACCGTCCGCGAGACGCGAGTTGGTTTTTCGGGATGCCCGAGCGTTCGGTATTCCGTGCAGCGTGGGTCGGTGATGATCGTCATGGGGGGTAGAATGAAACGGTCGGGTGGCCGAAGCGACATTGTTTTGTCTTAGGTGAATGGAGGACTTTGCCCCGTTTTCTAGTGAGTTGAAATCGTGGGAAAACCCGCAGTGAGAGTAGTGGAGCGAGCCGAGAATGGATTCTCTCCGCCCAAGGAGAGGATACGTGAGCGTGCATTCCGAAGTTATTGGAGAAGGTAGCGGACGCCGCGCTGCGGCGTCCCCGCGCCGTTCAGGCGCGGCACGAACCGCGCTGCGGTCCTGTCCGCGCGCTGAATGCGGGCGGGGTTGTCGCAGCGCGACAACCTCTACCAACAACTTCAGGATGCACCCCTGGCGCTGCGTCGATTGACAGATTGCCAATTAATTGGCAGATTCGTGCCATGAAAGCCACTCTGGTTCTGGATAATTTCAACCGGCTTCCCGTTTCTCGGGAACTGCGTTCAACGGCGGGGTTTCGGAAAAACCAACCGTTGCGTGCTGTGGCCATGCCGGGGAAGATTATCTTCGAAGCCATCCCCGCCGGCGGGAAGCTAATCAAACGAAAAGGCCGCGTTATCTGGTCCGGCGAGCTTCCTCCCAAAGTGAACTCCGCTCAGGCGGTCAACGTGCTCCGTGATGAAATCTGATTTTTGGGACACGAGTGCGTTGCTGGCATTGCAATGCAGCAAGGATGACTTCCACGACGCGGCGGAGTCTGCGTTCAGCGGCCGTTGCTGTGCCGCCGTTCGCTCGCGAGCGGAATTCTACTGCGCAGCCACCGGACGCATGCGCATCAACGCGGATGTCGCGTTGGCTTTGCTGGAGTCGCTCGATGAGTTTGTCGAGTGGCTTCCTTTGAGCGCGGCCGACGAATCCCGCGTGATTGCCGAAGCGCCGCGTCGCGGACTGCAAGGCCGGATTCTGTATGACGCGCTCATCGCCGAGAGCGCCGTCAAAGCCGGCCGCAAAGTCATCGTGACCGCCAACCCAACCCATTTTCGGCACGTCCTACCCCGTGGAGAAATCATCGATCTGACTCTCCCGAAATGATCGGGGTATCACTACGCGGACCGCTTTGACTTGGCAGCCCTGCTCCCGGGCGCTTTACCCACGTGCTTGGCCTGTTGCGGCGACAAGCGGGACGGGAACCGCCGCGAGGTTTCGTGGCGGATCTCCTCGCGGGAGGCCTTGCCAGTCAGATCCCGCGCCTTGGGATGCTCGCGGCGAGCGAGCGGGCGTTTGGAACCACCCACTCTGCCTGGCTCAGGAATCATGGACGGCACGACAGTTTTTGGGGCGGGTGGCGCAATCAGGATGGGACCCTTTATGGGCGAGTAAACGGATTCGGCGGCTTTCTTACGAGGAGTTTTCATACCGGCGCAGCCTATTGGATGGTTTCATTTTGCACCAGTTCTACGTTGTCAAAAATCAACCCTCCATTGCCGTACCGCTCCGGGCACGCCAGCGGTGGGGAGTGCGCCGTACGCGTGCCTAGTGGCACACCTCGGGCGTGCGTTTCGTTTATTTTATTTTGTTTCTTTCTGCAGAGCCGTTTCCCGCATCCAGAGGATTCCGCTCCTGGCGTCCGTTGGCGGAACGGGTGCCACACCCGATTCAGGCTGAAGAGCGTGGCGGCGAGACTGACACTCAGGGAGAGGGTTAGGGACGCTCGCACGGTCCCGGTCTGTGGCTGTTCCTGTCGCCGAAAAATGACGGATTCTTCCACCCTTCCGTCGGTGCGATTCCCGGAGCGATCGGTGTCGCGCATCTCATTTATTATCTCCTGGAAGGACGCAAGCGCTCGCCGGGTAAGGACACGTCCGCGCCGTGAACAGAACACGGCTGAGTGTCAGGTGCTTCGGATGAAATCATCCGTGCTGACTCCCGCCTGTCGGAGAACGCCTGACAAAGTGCCCACTTTCAGCTCTCGGTGCAGCGGAACAACACAACCCCGCCCGTCCACATGGCGAAGAATCACGTGGCTGCCGCGCTGAAGGACCGGATGAAATCCCAATCGGCCCAGTACGCGAACCGCCTCCCCTCCCGATGCTCTGGGGAGCTTAGGCATGAGCCGTGACGTTAAACGTCGTCAGCAACGAACTACCCGCGCTCTCCATCGGGAACTCTTCCAGATAGAGCTCTGTCGCTTCCTTTAGATTTGCCATCGCTTCATCAATCGTCTCCCCTTGCGTCGTCGAACCCGTTTCAGGATTGAGCGCCACGTAGCCTCCTTCAGCTAAAGGGGTAAGGACTGCAGTCAAGGTCATGGTAAACACTCGGCCGCGGCACGCCCTGTGTCAATCACGCTCAGAGGCAGTCCTATGTTGTTGGCGAGTGGGGATAAAACCTGATGGAGCAAAGGCGCGGAGCGCCGTCAGGTCGTAGATCAGGGCGTGAGCCGTGGGATGGCGTTCACAGTAGACGGAAGCCCCGGCAGGGGCGGCAGGGCTGAACGGATAACGGCCGTGCGCGAAATTCTCTGTCGCCCTTCCAGGGCTTGTGCGCTGCGCCCCCGAGAACCCACGGCTCACGCCGTGGGCTATGTTCTGGCGGCGCTCCGCGCCTTAGAAGCAGCCCGGGGCCTTGATCCGCGGATAGGAATCTGAAAATGAGAGAAAAAGCTCTCTACTGTGCATTTTTCGCTTGCATAGGTTATATATGCTGTATCGCACACGAATGCGCCGCGCGCATACCACTCCAGCCCAAGACCGCCTTCGGGGCACTTCCCAACACGGGCATGCAGCGCTATTTCCGCGTAGACTGTGCTTGCCATGAGAATTGAATTGGTCGCCACCGACTAGTGGGGAATGAGAACCACGGATAAACGCCGATAGACGCGGATTCCATGCCCTTTCTATTCGCGTCAATCCGTGTTCATCCGCGGTTCTCCTTATCCGCGGATTTGGGCCGGGGTATTATCCGTCGACATCCGACGTGATGTAGTTTACCTATAGGGGTGGAAACGCCTCCGCGGTTTCGTCCAACGCGGCTGCTCAGTGACGTGCCGCGGAGGGCATCCCGCATGGAACCACGACGCAACCGGGGTGTTCCCTGGAGCAGTCTGGTTCAACCTCCGGACCTCGAAGAACACCAGCGTCAATCGGCTCAGGCATTCGTGTGATTGGTGTGATTCGTGGGCAACAGAAAATGCGGGTGTGCCCACGAATGACACGAATGAAAACCCGGCGCTCATGTTGAACGGGGAGATTTGATGAAGGCGGATCTGCGAATGTCGATCAAGGAAATATCCGATCGAGGTGCGAGCGAGGATCGCTGAGTGATACCCGTCATGCGAAGCGGCAGGGTAACGCGACGGCGGCCTTGAGGCGCTGCAGGTACGCTTCCCGCGGGATCTCGATTGCTCCGAGCGACACCGTGGTTGGCGTGACCATCTGAACGTCGAACAGACTGAATCCTCTCCTTTGCAGATGCTCGGCCACCCGCACCACCGCCACCTTGGAGGCGTCGTCCTCGATATGAAACATGGATTCCCCGGCGAAGAGTCCGCCTACGGCGACGCCATAGAGCCCACCGGCCAACGTGCCCTCTCGCCAGCACTCGACGCTATGCGCGTAACCCGCCTCGTAAAGAGCGATATAGGCATCGATAAAATCCGGGGAAATCCAGGTCTTCCCGCCCGCCCGAGGAGCCCGGGCGCACCCTTCGATAACCTCGCGGAAGGCGCGATCGAACGTCACTTCGAATCGGCCTTGGCGCAGGGTTCGCGCTAGGCTGCGAGCGATGTGTATTCGACCCAGATCCAGGACACCGCGTGGATCCGGTGACCACCAGGTGACCGGGCGGATCGACCACGGAAAAATGCCGTTCCGGTAGGCCAGCAGCAGGCGTTGGACCGAAAGGTCGCCACCGATCGCGACGAGCCCGTCGCGACGAGCCTGCCGGGGGTCCGGAAACCAAAGAGGTGTAGCGGGCGAGTCCATTGCAGGAAATCGGACGGGGAACTCGGAGGGAACCAACCCACCCCAGAACTAAGATGGGTTGTGTTCCAGTGCCGCGAGGAGCCGGCTCTGAAATAAGGCCGTCAGTTGCAGCACCCACAGGCCGACGACAGCCTTCGAGCCGATTTTCGGTTTCACGGCGGATTCGAAGTCCGGGCAGCCCATTGTTTCCCACGCCCCAATCCGGACATCGTTGAGGGCCTGCAACAATCGGTGCACTTGATCCGAGTCCATGAGCAACTCATGCCCGCCCGGGATGGCCCGGCAACGGACCGGATCTTTGAGCATTTGGTCGACCGACTTGGCGACCGATTCTCGGTGGGCAGTGAGGCTGCTGATCAGGTCTTGTCCGGCCGCCGCGAGCTCCGCCGCCGTGTCCGGATCACGGGAAATAGACAGGCCTCGACGTGGAAATTGCCCCCGGAATTCGAGCACGCTCAACAATAATTCGCGTTCCTTGGACTCGAGGCGGAAGATCCAGTCGGCACCGTCCCGGCGTTCAAACGTCATGAGTCATGAAGGGGTCCGTCCTGGGTTCCGGCGGTCGCGCGTGTTTCTGCGTGGGGCCGTTCATTCATTTGTCCTCCGCTTCGAGCGTTGCCTGCAGGGAATACTTGTGGAGTTCGTGGACATAAAATTCTGCCTTCTCGAATCCTTCTCGAACCAGAACGCTTCGTCCCTGCTCGTGCACTTCCAGCATGTGTTTCTCTGCCTTGGCTCGGGTCCAGCCAAAGACGCGCTGAAACACCTGGGTAACGTAGGGCATTAAGTTTATGGGATCATCCCAACAAATCACGAGATACCCTGGGTCGCGTGCTTCGACCTGTTTTGACGCCGGCTCGATCACCGGCATCGGCACTTCAACCGTTCCAGCCATGCGGCAACTATGGCGACTGGGAAGGCCCGTGAAAAGAATCGTTTCCTCTCCGAAGGCGGGGACTGGCTCTCTCAGTATTGCCATCCGCGGAGCGGCTGAGCATCTTCCGCCCATGCTCGACATCAAGTTGCTGCGGGAAAAACCAGATTTTGTCCGGGAACGGCTCGCGACGCGTCACGGTGGGGATGAAGCGAAGGTGGCTGAGGTATTGGCCCTGGATGACCAGCGCAGGTCGGCACTGGCGGAGGTTGAACAGCTCAAGGCCCGTCGTAATGCGACTTCCAAGGAGATTGGTGCCCTGATGGGCCGGAAGCAACTCGTCGAGGCGGAGGCGAAGAAAGGCGAGGTCCGCGAGATCGGCGATCGCATCGCTTCTTTGGATCGAACGGTGGCGGCGGCGGAGTCGCAACGCGATGAAATCCTGATCCGCCTGCCGAATCTTCCGCATGCGAGTGTGGCGGTCGGGCGGGACGCGGCGGACAACCCGGAGATTCGGGTGCACGGAGCGAAGGCGCAGTTCGCTTTCACGCCGGCCAACCATATTCAGCTTTGCGAGCGGTTGCAGTTGGTGGATTTTGCGCGGGGCACAAAACTGAGCGGGAGCGGCTTTTTGCTCTACACGGGCTGGGGTGCCCGGCTGGAGCGTGCGTTGATCAGTTACCTGCTGGATCTGCATATTCACGAGCACGGCTACCATGAGGTGGCTCCGCCGTTCATCATTGGTGAGCATTGCATGGTCGGCGTGGGACAATTCCCGAAATTCCGCGATCAAGCCTATGCGGTGCAGGAGGGCCTCGATTCCTCGACCCTTGGCAAGTTGTACTTGTTGCCGACCGCCGAGGCACCGGTGGCCAATATTCATCGCGACGAAATTCTCTCGGAAAAGCAACTGCCGATCCGGTATTGCGCCTATTCTCCCTGCTTCCGGGCGGAAGCCGGCGCCGCTGGCCTCGGAACCCGCGGCATGATTCGCATCCATCAGTTCGACAAAGTGGAACTGATCAAGCTGGTGACTCCGGAGACCGGCTACGACGAGCTTGAGACGTTGGTCCAGAATGCCGAGAAGGTGCTGCAGAATCTCGGGCTCCACTATCGCGTGATCAACCTCTGCACCGGCGACATGGGCTTTGCCAGTGCGAAGACCTATGACATCGAGGTTTGGGCGCCGGGGCAGGGGCAGTATCTTGAGGTTTCGAGCTGTTCGAACTGCGAGGATTTCCAGGCCCGCCGGATGAACATGCGCTACAAGACGGAATCCGGCGAAAACCGTTTCCCCCATATCCTGAATGGGAGTGGCACGGCGCTGGCCCGGTTGTTCGTCGCCTTGGTGGAAACGCACCAGCAGGCCGACGGTTCCATCGCGATCCCAGCACCCTTGCAGCCGTATTTACGCGCCGAGCGAATCGTCGCTGATTGAAACCATGCCTCTCGCCGAGGTCAGGAGCCCTGCGGATGGAGGCGCACGCCAAACTGACTGGCGGGCTCCCAGTGGTAGAGACCGCGTACGGGCAGTCCGTCGGCGATCGGTGCCACCGTATAGCTTCGGGCGAGCACCCGCAGGAAAATCATGCTCGTCTTAATCGCGATCTCGGCGAACGGGCACTGGTGATGATCAAGACCGAACGGCGCAAACTGATCTCCATTAGGATCACCCGTGAGGAATCGCTCCGGATTGAAGCGGAAGGGTTCAGGGAATGCGTCCGGCGACTTGTGCGCCTCCCAGAGACACACCCGAACAGTCGCATGCTTCGGAATGAGATATCCCGAAAACACGAAGTCACGTTGAGCTTTCCGCATGAGACGTTCACTCTGGTCCGTGCGTAATGTTTCCAAGACAAACGCTTCCGCGAACGATGTTCTGTCTGGAGTCGCAGCGGGATCTTCGCGTGCGATGCGCGCGAGCATCTCCGGATGTTCCGACGCGTACTTAGTCAGCCAGCGAAAAAGGGAATACGTGTCGTAGCGGCCCATCTCAACCATATAGATCAGGTTCCCGAGCAACGTCGCATCGGGCAATCCCTCGCTGCAGATTCGTCCCAGAATACTCGGCTGAGACTCCATCGAACGCGACGCCAGCCCGCGGGAAAACTGATCGATCAGGTGGTCGCGGATCTCTTCGAATGCCTCTCGATGGGCGTCGCCAATATTCCAAACGAGTCCGCACGGTCCGAGCTTGCGGTAGCCTTGCATAATCTGGTCGAACGAAGCGGACCCGAATGCCGCCCCCAGAACAATTTGGACAAGCATTCCGCTCGCGATCGTATTGAGGGTGGAAATATAGGCTTCCGGCGAATCCTGATGGTCGTTTTGCCTGGCCACATAGTCCTCCAAGCCGCGAGTCGCGATCGTTTCGAGCGATGGGATGTTCGCGGCAAGATCGGAGGGCCGGATCGCCTGGGTCAGGGCCTTGCGGTAGGTCCGATGTTCCTCACCCTGCATCTGGCGCAGGAAGCCTTTGGGGAACAAGGGCGCGAGCTCAATCGTCATGGGCTTGAGGTCGGCTGCGTGATCCTTTAACAGGCGGCGGCCGAGCGGAATGCCGACCACACAGATCCCCAGTTCACCCCACGCGATCGCCTTGAATACAGGCCCCCATTGGGACGCCAGTTCGAGCAGAACAGTGCGGTTTGTCATTTCCTGGTGATCGAGTCGGATCAATTTTCCCGGCGGCAATTTAGACCAGGAAAAGAATGTCCGGACGTACGCATAGCGAACGGACGAATGAGGTACGTGCCGGCGGAGAAAGCTTTTAATTTTTGCAATCATGGCCGAGTTACTGCGAAGGAGTGGAATGGATGCTGCGCCAGATGGCTTCAGCGGTGGCCGGGGAGGTCAGAGCTTCCGGGTTGCTGCCGGGAAAGCCGGCGATGGCGTCGAGGATGGCGTGGCGGACGGCGATCGCCAGCATGAGCGGGGGCTCGCCAACCGCCTTGGTGCCCAGGACCGTGCCCGGTTGGGTCGCATGCGTGAGCAGTTGGACGCGGAAGTCGGGCGGGATGTCTCCGAGGGTGGGGATTTTGTATGTGTCCGGTGAATGGGTTAGGAGGCGCCCGGCGTCATCCCAAACGAGTTGTTCCATCGTAAGCCAGCCCATGCCCTGGATGAACCCTCCTTCGATCTGGCCGCGATCGATGCCTTCATTCAACGAGTCACCCACGTCGTGCAGAATGTCCACACGCGATAGTTTCGCGGCGCCGCTGAAGCCATTGATCTCGACCTCGGCGACCGCGGCACCGCAGGCGAAATAGAAGAAGGGGCGCCCTTTACCCGTCGTGCGGTCCCAGCCGATGTCCGGCGTGGCGTAGACTCCGGTGGCGGCGAGAGGGATTCGGTCGAGGTAGGCCCGCATGACCACATCCGCGAACGGGACTGTCGCCTCCGCCGACGAAATCGCGTTGTTGGAAAATGTCAGGAGATCCGGAGCGGTTCCGAGGAGGGTGCAGGCGATCGGCAGGAGGCGTTCCTTCAACGTGCGGCAGGCCGCTTGGACCGCGGCCCCATTGAGATCGGTGCCGCTCGAGGCAGCGGTGGCCGAGGTGTTCGGAACCTTGTCGGTGCGTGTGGACATCAGTCGGACGCGGTCCGGAGTGAGGCCGAATTCCCGGCAGACCACGGTGCGAATTTTGGTGTGCAAGCCCTGGCCCATTTCGGTGCCGCCGTGGTTTACCTGGACGGTGCCGTCTTGGTAGATGAGGAGAAGGGCCCCGGCTTGGTTGAGATGCGTCAGGGTGAAGGAGATGCCAAATTTTACGGGAGTGATGGCGAGGCCACGCTTGCGGTGAGGATGGCCGACGTTCCAGGCGGCGAGCGCGGCGCGTCGTTCCGCAAGGTCGGAACTCTTGATGAGTTCGCGCCAGATTCGGAGGAGTCGATGGTCGGCAATCTCCTGGCCATAGTGGGTGGTGTTGGTCTCGCCGGTGCCATGGTAGAGATTTCGTTCACGCACTGTCTCCGGGGGCAGACCGCAGTTCCGCGCGACGCGGTGAATGATTTCCTCCATGACCAGCATGCCCTGCGGGCCGCCGAAGCCTCGGAATGCGGTGTTGCTGGAGAGATTCGTTTTCGCCACACGCCCGGTCACTTCCAGGTGGGGAATATGATAGGCGTTGTCGTGGTGGAGAAGGGCGCGGTCGGTGATGGCGCTGGAGAGATCGAGTGCCCAACCGCCGTCGGAAACAAGTTCGGACCTGACGGCGAGAAGGCGGCCTTCCCGAGTGTGACCGACTTCAAACCGGGCGTGGAACGGATGTCGGTGTCCTGATAATTGCATATCCTGATCGCGGGTGAGACGAACCCGGACGGGGCGCCCGGTTTTGAGGGCGGCGAGGGCGGCGAGGGCGGCGGGAGTATTGCCCTGAGTTTCCTTGCCGCCAAAGCCGCCACCCATGCGGAGGCTTTCCACGACGATCTGATGACGGGGCAGGCGGAGCACGCGGGAGACGACGGCTTGGATCTCGGCGGGGTGTTGTGTACTGGAGAAAATATGGAGGCTGCCGTCGTCGCCGGGGATGGCGCGTGCGGCGTGCGTTTCCAGATAGAAGTGTTCCTGCCCTTCGAGATGGAATTCTCCCGAGATCCGCATGGGTGCCGAAGCGAGCGCGGCAGGCGGATCGCCTCGGCGAATGGTAGCCGGCTCGGAGTGGAAGCTGCCGTGTGCGATGGCGGCGGTGACGTTTAGAATGGGGGGGAGCGCTTCGTATTCGATGACAACGGCGGCGGCGGCGGCGCGGCATTGGGCTTCGGTTTCTCCGACGACGAGAGCGATGAGATGGCCGTGGTAGGAGACTTCCGTGTCCGCCAAAAGGATTTCATCCGGACGGACGGCTCCCACGTCGTTAAGGCCCGGAATGTCTTCCGCGAGGAGGATGGCGTGAATGCCGGGGAAGGTGCGGGCGACGGTCGCGTCCCGGTGTCGAATCGCGGCTCGGGCGTGGAGCGAAGTGACGGGCCAGACGGTTAGTTCGCCCTCGGCCGGCGGGAGGTCATCCGTGTACCGTGCGGCGCCGGTGACATGGAGGTGGGCGCTTTCGTGCGGGGCTGGCGGGAACTTCCAGGGATTGATGGGCGCGAGGGGGCTGGAGTCGGGGTGCCACGGGGGATCCTGGTAGAATTGTCGTAGCATACCACCGATCAGGGCGCGGCGGTAGGCGGCGGAAGCACGCACGTCGCTACATGGGGAAAATTCTTGCATGGCGATGCGCGCGGCATCGACGAGGGCTTGCTCCGACCAGGGGCGTCCCAGCAGGGCGGCTTCGGCGGCGCGCGCGCGCATGGGAGTGGTCGCGACTCCTCCAAACGCAAGGCGTGCGCGGGTGATGATCCCGCGCGCGTCGGTCTCCACCACCAAGGAACCCGCAACGGTACTGATGTCCATTTCGAGGCGACGTGAGACCTTATACCACTGCTCGTGGCGCTGGTCGGAGGAGGTCGACGCCAGGGGGATTTCGATGTGCTGGATAATCTCACCCGGCCGCAGGCAGGTCTGGCGGTAGCCCGTGAAGAAATCGGTCAAGGGAATGGTGCGTGAGCCCGAGGCTGACGCGAGCAACAGTGAAGCGTCGAGGGTCAGCAATACCGGAGCGCTGTCACTGGTGGGGGACGCCGTGGCGAGATTGCCGCCGAGGGTTGCACGGTTTCGAATGGGGCGGGAGCCGAAGAGCCGCACCATTTGTGCCAGCAAGGGAACGTCGCTTCCGAGGGCATCCTCCAGATTGGTCAGCGTGACCGCAGCCCCCACGATCCAGAGGGTCGACGAGCGTTGGAGGATATGGAGTTCGGGCACGGCATCCGTGGAGAGAAAGCCGGGCAAGGATTTAAACTCTTTCGTGATCTCGAGGGCGAGTTCGGTGGCACCCGCAATCAGACGCAGGTCGGGGCGAGTGGCATGGAGGTGGAGGAGGGCTCCCAAGGTGTCGGGACGATGAAAGAGATCCTGGGTGATGGGAGTGGGCAGGGTGGCTGGAATCGAGAGGGTGGCCGTGTGAGGGTCATCGTAGGATCGATCCTGGAGCGCGACAGAGGCAGCGTTCTGGATCACCCGGTAGCCGGTGCAACGGCAGAGGTTACCGGCGAGTTGCTCGGTGAGTTGGGCTTGAGTGGTCAGGTCGTGGCGGTGCCAAGCTTCAAAAAGGGAACAGATGAATCCGGGCGTGCAGTACCCGCATTGTGAGCCATGATGATCGCTCATGCTCTGCTGCACCGGATGGAGTTTGGCGGAGCAGCCAATGCCTTCGCTGGTCACGATTTCGCGGCCATGCAGAGTGATTACGGGGACGAGGCATGAATTGATCGACCGCCATGTAGACTGGCCGCGGGAGTCGCGTTCCAACAGGGCGATGGAGCAGGCACCGCAATCGCCCTCGGCACACCCTTCCTTGGCTCCGGTGAGGCCCCGCCGGCGAAGCCATTGTAGCAGTGTCAGGTTGATATCCTCCACCGTTCCTGATTGGTAGCGGCGATTGAGGGTGAGGGAGAAATTCATCGGCAACCCTTGGACATTAAACGGGAATCAGCGCGTGCGCGGCGGGATTGGAGGGGAGCGATTCCAGCAGCAGCAGCGGTCGGCCTGATGTTTGATGGAAGACGAGCAGGATTTCCGCGAAGATGCTGACCGCGATCTCCGCGGGGTGATCGGCGCCGAGGTCAAGACCGATCGGAGCGCGGAGGCCGGCAAAGTCGGCTTTCTGGAAACCGGACGCGAGCAGCTCATCCATGACGCGGCGGACTTTCCGCCGACTGCCCATCATACCCAGGTAAGCCATTCCGCGGTTCTTGAGCGCGGCGGCCAGCGCATCGCGGTCGAGTTGATAGTTACGATTGACGAGGACGAGAGCGTCGTCGTTCCGCCAGGATTTTGCCGCGATGAAATCGGGAGCTTGCGGGCTGCTGAGGCGTTGCTGCGCCGGGAAGTCTGCGACGGCTTCTACGCGGTCATCGATCACGGTCACGTGCCAGCCGCAGGTCTGCGCCAGATGGGCGAGGGCGCGGGAGCAGTGACCGGCACCGAGGAGGGTGAGGGCGGGAGACGGCAATTGGGGTTCGATCAGCACGGTTACTTCTCCGCCACAAATGGCCCCGAACGAATCCGTGGCGGTATCGTGAAGCGGATAGGATTTTAGCACCGGGTCTCCCTGCCGGAGCAACGCGATGGCGTCCGCAATGACAAGAGATTCAAACCGACCGCCGCCGATGGTGCCGGTGATCTTCCCGTCCGAATAAACGAGCATTTTGGTGCCCGCGCGCCGGGGGACGGAGCCTTGGGTGGCAGCGATCGTAATCAGGCAATGGGGCTGACGTTGCCGTCGGGCTTCGGCCATTTCATCGAGGAACGTTCCGGTCACAGGAAGGGTGATTCCTTGATACGCGCGGGTTTGCAAGCGATTTCAACTAAGTTCGACGCCGGTCGTATAGTACATGGATGCAAAGTGAGCATTTGACGTGGCCGCATCGATTCTCATAGAATGTCCGACCATCCGTATGAAATATTTTCTACCCCGATTTGCCGCAGTCTGGCTGGTCCTGAGCTCCTCGTTCGCGGCCGGGCTGGAGCTTAAGCCCGGGGATCATCTTTGCCTGATTGGCAACGCATTGGCGGAGCGGATGCAGCACGATAATCAATGGGAATCGCTCCTGCACCAGCGTTTCCCCAAGCATAACCTCGTGGTGCGGAACCTCGGGTGGTCGGCGGACGAATTGGACTTCAAGACTGAATTTGAGGTCGCCGACGGCCATTCCAAGGGGGACAAGGCTTCGCGGGGGCGCCCGCGATCGAGGGATTTTGGCACGCCGCATCAGCACCTGACCCACAGCAAGGCGGACGTGGTGCTGGCGATGTTTGGTTTTAACGAATCGTTTGCCGGGCCCGCCGGCCTGCCCAAATTCAGAGCGGACCTCGACGAATTCATCACGGATACACGCCGGCAGAACTACGCGGGCAAGGGGGCGCCTCGCCTCGTGCTCGTTTCGCCGATCGCCCATGAGAACCTCGGCAATCCGAATCTTCCGGATGGGAAGGCCAACAACGAGAACCTTCGGCAGTATACCGCGGCGATGCGCGATGCTGCCGCGAAGCACTCGGTACTGTTTGTCGACCTTTTCAATCCGTCACTTCGGCTGTTCAAGCAAGGGGACGGGCAGACGCCGCACACGATCAACGGGGTGCATTTGAACGAATTCGGCCATTTGGAAGTGGGGAAAATGCTGGATGCGGCGTTGTTCGGGGCGGCCGGTGCACCGGCGGGCGTGAACGCCGCGTTGCGCGCCGAAATTGGCGAGAAGAATTACCAGTGGTTCATGCGTTATCGGTCGGTCAATGGCTATTACATCTACGGCGGGCGCTCCCGATTGAAGTTTGCCGATGGGGATCAGACCAACGCGGATGTGATGGAGCGCGAGCGCCAGATTCTTGACGTTCTGTGTTCCAACCGCGACGCGCGGATTTGGAAGATTGCGCAGGGACAGTCGGTCGCCGCGAAGATTGACGACAGCAATGCGCCGCCGTTTCTGCCGGTGAAAACGTTTTTCGGCACCCGGACCATCGACAAGAGCAAGGCGACTGGCGTGGCCGCGCAGGGCATGACGAGCAAGAGCGGTGAGGCGGGTGAGCTGGTCTACTTTTCCAGTCGTGAAGCGCTTAAAAAATTCAAAGTGGCTGCCGGATACAAGATCGAGGTGTTTGCGTCCGAGGAGCAGTTTCCCGAAGTTGCCAACGCGGTCCAGATGACCTTTGACACGCGTGGCCGCCTGTGGGTTTGCACGATGCAGAGCTACCCGCAGTACCAACCGCTCAAAGACACCCTGAACGGGCAATCGCATCCCGATGACAAGGTCCTCATTCTGGAAGATACCGATGGGGATGGGCGAGCCGACAAGTCCACGATTTTTGCGCGCGGCCTTCACGTCCCGACCGGATTGGAATTTGCCAATGGAGGTGTCTATGTCGCGCAGCAGCCGGACCTGATGTTCTTCCAGGACACGGATGGTGACGATCGCGCGGACGTGAGGGAGCGAGTATTGCACGGCTTCGATTCCGGGGATTCGCATCATTCGATCAGTGCTTTCACGGTGGGGCCGGGCGGAGACTTGTACATGCTGGAGGGCACATTTTTCTATACGCAGGTTGAAACCCCCTACGGCCCGGTGCGGAATCACAACGCCGGCGCGTATCGATTCGAACCTCGCTCCTGGAAATTCGATACGTTTGTCAGCTACCCATTTGCCAACCCGTGGGGCATGACGTTTGACCGGTGGGGTCAGACGTTCATTGCGGATGCGTCGGGCGGGGCTAACTATTTTGCCACCGCGTTTTCGGGGCGGACAATTTATCCGGACAAGCACCGGACGATGGAGCAATTCATCAAGATGCGAGTACGGCCGACGTCCGGGTGTGTTTTTGTTGCCAATCGACACTTCCCGCCGGAGACGCAGGGTAACTTTCTGCTCAATAATTGCATCGGGATTCAGGGCATCCTCCAGCACAAGGTCGTGGACAAGGATTCGGGTTTTGCTGGCACCGAGATCGAACCGTTGCTGCTGTCCAGCGACACCAATTTCCGACCGGTGGATTTGGAATTTGCGCCGGATGGCTCGCTGTACGTGATCGACTGGCACGAGCCGCTCATCGGGCACATGCAGTATTCGTTGCGTGATCCGCAGCGGGACAAGACGCACGGTCGCATTTACCGCATTACCTATCCGGCCCGGCCACTGGTCAAAGCGCCTCCGATTGCGGGCGCTCCCCTATCGGGCCTGCTCGACGCGTTAAAGGAGCCGGAGGATACCACCCGCCATCTTGCCAAGGTTGAGCTCAATCGACGCAATGCGGGCGAGGTAGTCGCCGCGCTGGGCGCGTGGACCGCGGCGCTGGATGCTTCCGATCCGGAATACCAGCACCATCTGCTCGAAACGCTCTGGGTCCACCAGTATCTCAACGTGATCAATGAGCCCCTCCTGCGGAAGATGCTACGTTCGCCGGATGCGCGGGCGCGCGCGGCGGCCACGCGCGTTCTTTGTTATTGGCGCGATCGTGTGGCAGGCCCGCTTGCCTTGCTCAAGGTCCAAGCCAACGACGAGAATCCGCGCGTTCGCTTGGAGGCGGTCCGGGCGTGTAGCTTCTTTGCCACGCAGGAGGCGGTTGATGTGGCTCTGGAAACGCTGAATCACCCTCAGGACGGGTATCTCAAGTATACGCTTGATGAGACCATGCGGACGTTGGATCTCGTCGTTAAAGCGACCCAGTGATGGGCTCAAACGGCCCGCCGATAGACTTTGTGAATCGCGGCCTGGTCCGTGGGTTTGATCACGAGTTCATCGATACAGACGTGGGGCGGCCGGCTGGCCATCCAGACCATGGCGTCGGCCACGTCCTCGGCGACCAGCGGGTTCGTGCCATCGTAAACCTTGTCCGCCCGCTGGGTGTCGCCTTTGAAACGGACGAGTGAGAATTCGGTTTCAGCCATGCCTGGATCGATCGTTCCCACGCGAATGCCGGTGCCATTGAGTTCGAGGCGCAGAGCCTGGGTGATTTTTAACTCGGCGGCCTTGACACCGCAGTAGGCGGCCCCCCCTTCGTAAGCCGTCCGCCCGGCGATCGATCCGACATTGAGGATCCAGGCACCGGCATGGTGCGGGACGAGCGGGAGGATTGCGCGGGTCACGCGCAGCAGGCCGAGCAGATTGCTCTCCACCATTGCCTCCCAGTCCGCGTCCGCGGCGGTGGCAACCGGGTCCAGCCCATGCGCACCTCCGGCATTGTTGATGAGAATGTCCACGGTGGGAGTGAGCTCCTTTACCCACGCTGCGAACGCGGACACGTGGGCGGTGCATCCAACATCGAGGGCATGGAAGCGGGCGGAGCTGGCACCGGCTTTCCGGGCCTCCTCGGCAACGATTGCGAGGTTGGGGACGCGCCGGGCGCCCAGCAGCAAGTGACACCCGGCGGCGGCGAAGGCTCGGGCCGCCGCCGCACCGAATCCGCTCGAGGCACCGGTGATGAGAACAAACTTTTTGGCGAGGTTCATGGAGGAGGAGTACACGCAGGGGGAACGCTACTTTTTTGCGGGCCAGGCGCAACTGCAACCGGCAGGACTTCCACCGGTGGGCCGGTCAAGGATCGAAGGCGCCCATCGTAGACCACAGATTCCAGCGTTGCGGTTGGTGGATTCATTCCTTGGCTCTTCCCGCGTGAAGTGGCGCGCTGGCGTGCGTCGCGTCCTAATCGCGAAAATTCGTGAAGTTCAGAGCCACCGGGAAATCGTGCCCTTTCACCGCCGCGATGATCGCCTGAAGATCGTCGCGGCTCTTGCCCGTCACCCGCAGTTCGTCGCCCTGAATCGCGGCGGTGACCTTGATGCCAGTCTGCCGAATGAACTGTGAGATCTCCTTGGCGGCCGCTCCCTCGATCCCTTGCTTGATTTTGATCGTCTGCCGAGCATGTCCGAGCGGTGACAATTCGGCTTCGCCGGTATCCAGACTCTTGAGACTGATACCCCGTTTGGAGAGTTTTCCGATCACGATCTCCGACAGAGCCGTCATCTTGAATCCATCGGGGGCGGAGAGTTTGATCTCATCTTTCTCGAGCTTGATCTCGGCTTTCGAGCCTTTGAAATCGAACCGGGTTAACAGTTCCTTTTGGGCCTGATTGACTGCATTCTCGATCTCCATCGAGTTGACCTTAGAAATAATGTCGAAGCTTGGCATGCCGACGATCCTAAGCGAACTCGCTCGATCACAACATCGGAAATCTCAATGAACGGGCAGGGGTTATTCCATCAATGCAGCGAACCGCAGTCCACGGGTGCTGGCGGCCAGTTGAGGGATTCGATACGCCATGAGCACCGCCGAATAGATCGCCGCCCCGGTGAGAATGACATCAGCCCGTTCCGGTGGGAGCCCCGGCAAGGTTCGCCGGTCGGCAAGTGGCAATGACCACAGTTGGCGGACCAAGGCATGAAACTCTCCGGCTTGGAACAACGTCCGCTCGATCAGGTTCCTGTCGAATTCGTGTCGGGCGTGGTGAATGAGTGCGAGGATGGAAGTTGTGCCCCCAATCCCGACGGCGAGCTCGGGATACCCGGCTACGGCGAAGAGCGGATCAAGGAGGGGTGTGACTTCCGATTGGAGCCAGGCGCGCAGCCAGTCGTCCACGGCGTGCAGGCCGTCGACGCCCGGAGGGTCCGAGGGACGGAGCTTTTCGAATAACCGTACGCTGCCGATGGGAAAGCTATGTCGGAACTCGAGCCGCCCCGCCACACCAAACATGAACTCCGTGCTGCCGCCGCCGACATCCAGCACGAGCATTCGCCCGCGGCCGAACAGGGGATGAAAGGTTACGCCGCGGAAACCCAGTTCAGCTTCCATGTCCCCGCCGATCACCTCGGTCTCGAGGCCGGAGGCGGTGCGGATCGCACCAAGGAGTTCAGCGGCATTTACGGCTTCACGGGCCGCGCTGGTGGCGAGGACTCGCACGGATTCCGCCCCGCGGTTGCGGGCCTCCCGGTTGAAGCGTGCGACGGCATCAGCGGTGGCGGCGATGGACCCGGCTTGCAGCCGGTGATCGTCATAGAACCCAGCGCCCAGGCGCGTTTGTTCGCTCGTCTCCCATACCGGTTCGACCGTGGAACCGAAGACGTCGGCCAGCAGGACCTTGACCGAGTTTGTGCCGACGTCGATGACGGCACGGCGGCGGGAGGATACCATGACGGGGGGATGCGCGAGGTTACAAGAGCCGCCACCCAGCGCGCCCCTGAAATCGTATGAATTCATCGGCTTCCGGGCAGTTTGTCGCTCGGAGTTGCGCGGGATCCCAGACCAATTCACGACCCGCGCGATGAGCCACATTGCCGAGCAAGACGGTTTCCGTCAGGGGTCCGGAGTAGTCGAAGGCACACGTGGTGGGGCCTCCCCGTTTGCAGGCTTCGGTCCACTCGCGGTGGTGACCGATGGAGTCGGGAATAAACGGCTTGGGCGGGGTGAATCCGGTGAAATCAGCTTCAGGCAGCAAGCGATGGCTTCCGTAGTCTGCCAGCAACATGCCTTTTGAACCGACGAACAGGGTGCCGTTGCCCCACTTTGGGAGGAGTCCTTGGGCGAACTGGGGCGGCCGCTTGTCGCCATGATACCAGCGGAGAATGACCGGTGGCTGCAGGCCCCGGGCCCCATATTGATATTCGACAATGAGCCACGGTGGCGGGCACTCCGGATCCGGAGCCGGGCCGTCCACGATTTTGACTCGATGTGGCCAGCGGAGGTTGAGTGCCCAATGAGATAAGTCGAGGTGGTGACAGCCCAGGTCCGCGAGCGTGCCACCTCCGAAGGCCCACCAGTTTCGCCAGATAAAGGGTAGGTAGTCTGGATGATACGGCCGCTCGGGCGCAGGACCCAGCCAGAGGTCGAAGTGGAGTCCGGCCGGAACCGGCGGAGTTGCCGTGGGCCGTTTCTTGCCTCCGAACCCGCCGCCGACCCACACGTGCACCTCGCGCACCTCGCCGATCGCTCCGGATTGAACCAACTCGACGACACGTCGATAATTGGTGCCGGCGTGAATCTGGGTACCGATCTGAGTCACCCGATTGTGCCGGCGGGCGAGGTCAGTAATGACGCGTGCTTCCTGGATCGTCCGGGCGAGCGGCTTTTCGCAATACGCGTGGCGACCGCTGGACAAAGCACCCGCGGTAATGACGGCATGGGTATGGTCTGGCGTCGCAACGACGACGGCATCGAGATTGTTTTCCTCCAAGAGACGCCGGTAGTCGTGGAACAACTTAGCCTTGGGATGCCCTTTGGCGGCTTCGGCGAGGAGTATTTCGTCGACGTCACAGAGCGCCACCACGTTCTCGTGGGCGACGTTGTCCAAGTTAAACCGGCCCTGGTTGTGGATCCCGACGACGGCGACGTTAAGCTTTTCGTTGGGCGATACCGCCCAGGCGGGTCCGGCGTAGCTCAGGATGCGGGTAGCGGCCGCGGCCTTGGCTGCAGTAACCAGGAACCGGCGGCGAGTCAGGGAGGTGTTCATCGGGAATGTGTTCCCGTTTGTACCACGTCTCGGTGGCAGGTCCAATCATCCCTACCTTCGGTTGACCGTCCGGGATGGCCTGATTACCGTCGGCCGCTTCTGAATATGCACATACTTGTTTGCGATCCGATTTCTCCTCGTGGCATTGACCTGTTCAGAGCTCGGCCTGAATTTCAAGTAACCGTTCTGTCCAAACGGTTGCCCGAGGCGGAATTGTTTCCCTGGGTCGCCGATGTGGATGCCCTGGTGGTCCGGTCGGAAACCAAGGTGACACGGAAAGTGCTTGAGGCGGCATCCAAGTTGAAAGTGGTTGGGCGGGCCGGGGTCGGGGTGGATAACGTCGACGTGGAAGCTGCGACGGCCCGGGGGGTCGTGGTGATGAACACCCCGGGAGGCAATACGATCACGACGGCCGAGTTGACCTTTTTCATGCTGGGCGCCGTGGCTCGCAAAATCCCGCAGGCGCACGCCTCCATGACTTTGGGCAAGTGGGATCGGAAACTTTATCAGGGTTCGGAGATTTGCGGGAAGACTCTGGGTGTTCTCGGCATGGGTCGCATCGGCTCGGAGGTCGCCAAGCGGGCACTCGCGTTCGGGATGCGCGTGCTGGCCTACGATCCATTCCTGACGGAGGATCGTGCGAAGTCGCTTGGCGTGGAATTGGTGGCGGAGACGGACGCGCTCTATCGGGGATCTGATTTTGTCACAGTCCACATGCCTGTCACCGACCAGACTCGGCAGATGTTGAATGCCGAGGCTTTCGCCCGGATGAAGCCCGGAGTGCGGATTATTAATTGCGCCCGCGGCGAGATTATCAACGAGGCGGACCTCGTCGCCGCCCTGGAGTCCGGCAAGGTCGCCGGAGCCGCGCTGGATGTTTTTTCGATCGAACCTCTCCCCGAGGACCATAAGTTCCGCACGCTGCCGAGCGTGATTCTCACCCCTCATCTCGGAGCCAGCACCGAGGAGGCGCAGGAAAAATGTGGCCTGGAAGTCGCTGAAGTGATTACCGGTTTCCTGCTGACCGGCGAGGTGCGAAATGCGGTCAATCTCCCATTCCTCGACGCCCGTACCTACGAGCAAGTAAAACCCTACCTCAACCTGGGTGAAAAACTGGGCCGCCTGCTCGGCCAAGTTGCCCCAGGTCAGGCCGATCGTATCTACATTACCTACGGTGGCCGGGCGAAGGACCTGCCTAACGTCGATCCCGTCACGCGGGCCGTTTTGCGTGGTTTTCTCGGCGCGAACGGGGCTGTCAAGGACTTAAATAACGTTAACGTGAGGGCTGTGGCGGCCGCGCAGGGACTCACCGTCGAAGAAAAGAAATCCGAAGAGCCGGTGACGTTTAATGAATGGGTCCACGTCCAGCTCTTGCTGGGTGACAAGAAGCTGGTCTCTGCCGGCGGTACCTTTTTCGGCTCGCCCAATAATCCGCGGATCGTCCGGCTGTTCAGCACGCCCGTGGAGATTCCAATCAGCGGCACCGTCCTCTTGCTTAGCAACAAGGATGTTCCGGGAATCGTAGGGCATGTTGGTACCGTTCTTGGACGCCATCAGGTGAACATTGGTAGCATGAGCCTGGGGCGAGATCAGGAAGGCGGACAGGCGCTCACCGTCCTACTGCTCGACAGTCCGCCGCCCGTCGCCTGCCTGGAAGAGTTGCGCAAGAACCCCAACATTACTCAGGTGCGGGTGGTGAACTTGTAGTCCGATGCGAGCCTGTGCCGTTTCAACGGCATCGCTCGGCTCGAATTTGAGAGGCTCAGATAGTTTGTAATATTCTTTCCATCAGGTACTTATATTCATTATTTGATTCATCTCAAAAAAACCAGCTTCCCTCTGTCTTGAACTTCCTTAGATTCCGCGATTGCCCGGCCTCCCCGGTCCGGCAACCTACCTTGAACTGACGAAGAACTTTATGCCACTCACACATACCAACGATTTGTTCGCCAAGGCCTTGAAAGGCAAATACGCCCTCGGCGCATTCAACGTGAACAACATGGAAATGACCCAAGCCATCATCGAGGCTTGCGAGGAAGAAAAGGCGCCGGTGATGCTCCAGATTTCGCGGGGTGCCCGTGATTACGCCCATCCGGTTTACCTCAAGAAGCTCATCGAAGCGGCGGTCAGCCTCTCGACGATCCCGCTCGCCGTTCATCTCGACCACGGGGATACGTTTGATCTTTGCAAGCAGTGCATCGATGAAGGCTTCACGAGTGTCATGATCGACGCCTCGCACGAATCGTTCGAGAAGAATGTCGAGATCTGCCGTAAGGTCGTCGATTACGCCCACAAGCACAATTGCGTGGTGGAAGGCGAACTGGGTCATCTCGTCGGTGCCCAGTTCGATGACGGCGAAGAAGGAGGCAATTACTCGGCCGGGGGTCATTACACCCAACCGGAAGAGGCGGTTCAATTTGTGCGGCAGTCCGGGGTAGATTCCCTCGCCGTCGCGATCGGAAACTCCCATGGAGCCTACAAATTCAAGGGAGAGCAGCATCTCGACCTCGAACGTCTCAAGGCCATCAAACGGGCACTGCTCGATTCCGGCCTGGGTGATTATCCCCTGGTGCTGCATGGCGCCTCTTCCGTTCCGAAGGAGTACGTTCTCGAAATCAATCGGTACGGTGGGCAGTTGGGCGAGGACACCGCCGGTGTCCCTGAGGCGGACATCGAGGTAGCCCGGCGCGTTGGCTGCACCAAGGTCAACATCGACACCGATCTCCGTCTGGCAATGACTGCGGCCATTCGCAAGTTCATGGCCGAAAAACCGAAGGAATTCGATCCGCGGAAGTACCTCGGCCCCGCCCGCAAGGCCGTGAAGGACCTCGTCCGACACAAGGTTCGAAACGTGCTCTGTTGCGCTGGACATGCCTTCGATTGAGCCCGACGTGGCAAACGTTGGGGGGGGGTAGCTCTCGCCCCCGCATTTTTCTTGCTGCGGCATTGCCTTGCGCGAGAACCCCTCGATTCGTACAAACGGCACGCCACCATGCCTGGAAAACGCATCGTCCTGATCCTTTTGCCGTGGCTGGCATTTCTACTCCGGATGGAGGCTCAGATCGATCCCGAGCACCGACAGCTCGTTCATCTTGGCTACAACCAGCCGCTGGAGGGGCGGGGGCCTATTGCTGGGTACGCCTTCTACTATCACAACGAGCCGAAATTCTTTCGGGAGAATCTCACCCTGCGAGCGGCCGTGGCACCGACCTATCTCGACAGCGAATTAGGAATTGCCAGAGTTCTCACTCCGGGTACGGATCTCGGGATCGGCTTGGCCGGTGGTGGTTTCGCCGATAACTACTCCGAAGTTCGGCAAGGCAACCTACGGCAGGACGAGTCGTTCACCGGCTACGGGGGGCAGACGAGCTTCTCCCTCTATCACACGTTTAACCCGCTACCGGAAGGGCGGACCGCAGCGGCGTTCAGCGAGATTCCCCTGCAGGCCGTCCTAAGGAACACCCTCCGGTACTCAACGTACGAGACGAGTTCGAAGACGGCCGCAGATTTCGTCATTCCCGACGACAAGGTGGCGCACCATTTGCGTGCGGGGCTGCGGTGGGGTGGACGGGAGCCCCTGATGGAGCCAGCGATGGCGGGAGAATTATCTGCGTGGTACGAGGGACAGTTCCGCGCGGACTCTCCGAGATACGGGTTTGACCGCGATCGGGAGATTGAGGCACAGACGCATCTGTTTTGGTGCCGAGCACTCGCCGCGTATACGTTTAGCAATTCTCAGCGATTCGAGATCAGCGTCACGGCAGGAACGACGGTTAATCCCGACCGCTTCAGTTCCTACCGGCCGGGAGGGGCGCTTCCCTTAGGTGCCGAGTTTCCCCTCATGCTTCCAGGATACTATTCCCAGGAACTCACTTCGGAGCGATTCTCACTCATTGCCGCCAACTATTCCGTTCCCCTTGCAGAGCAGTTTCACCTGTTGATGTTCGGGAGCACCGCGTGGGTGGACTACCTCACTGGATTAGAACAGCCTGGTAACTGGCATTCCGGAATCGGAGGTGGCCTCGGCTGGATCGCACCGAGTGGGTCCTGGCACATCATGGTAGGATATGGATTTGGTATGGACGCCATCCGGGATGGGGATCGGGGTGCCCATAACGTGAGCTTGATCGTTCAATGGGACCTCGAGCGCGGCGGACTGCGCCTGCCCGATATTCGCAAGACCCTCCGGACCATCAATCCCGGAAGCTTGCGCGGGGGCGATCAGCGGTTTTGATGGTAGGCTCGACGGGTGGGACGCACCCCAAGGATGTTGGCAAACGTGCGCTCTTAAGGCGCGGAGCGCCCTGGAGTTTGGCTGTTCTGGTGCCCGGATTGCCCCCCTGAAAGCAGCCTGCGGCCATGCGCAGGTGGGGCAGACCTCCTGGTCTGCCAGTTGCGGGGGTCTCTGCCCCCTCGAACGTAGTGCAAGGCAGTAGCCAAATAACGTGGCTGCAGAGCAGCCCCGAACGCTCAGGCCGGAGGTCCGACCCACAACATCAAGATGCGCTCCGGCGGGTGACTCGCCGAGAGGACACTCCGGGATAACGCGCTGCGCCCGCCTCATGGATTTCCAGGGGGCGGCACGAGCGGATTCTCTTCGGGCACCTGAAACGCCTGTTTCAGCCAGCCGGCTTGCTGGCGGTCCCACGCCGCTTGGCCGCCCGCTCCCAACACCTGGCCAGCCCGCGCGCGCAAGCGGTCACGCTCCGAGGCCAACTTCGCCGCGCGGTCGACGTCGTTGAGTTGGGTCTCCTTTTTTAAAACCTGTGCCTGTTGCTCCGCGCGCTGCTGTTCGGCCCATAATTCGCCCGCCACACTCGGTGGGGCATTGAGCCGTTCGCTGAGGCGAAGCAGATCCTGATAGCCGGGCTGTTGGGCCCGTTCGAATTCAGCCAATCGCTCGGGTCCCAGCAGCTTCTCCATTTCCTTGGCTTCGGCTGCAGAACCCTTCTTCTCGCGCTCCTTGACCCGGATGATTTCCGCCAGTTCGGTTTCGTTCAGCTCGATGCCCTCCAGTTCCCGCAGGCTGGCGAATCGGGAATTTCGATTTCGAAATTGCGCCAGTTCCTCGGGGGACAGCAGGCCGGCCAGTTCTTGATCGAACTCCTGCTTCAGTCTTCGAATCCCTTCGGTGCGCTCTTTCTCGGGGCCCTTGAAACTTCGCGCAAATTCCTGGAGACGTTCCTCGTGGTGGACCTCCGATTTCACGACCTGCTCGACCAACGCGGACGGTAGAAAAGCGAGCCGGTGATCCTTGTGGCCGGTCGTGGGTGCCGCATCCGGAGAGGAATCGTCACCCAGCAGGTTCTTCAAACTTTCGCGTTGTTCTGCCGAAAGGGATTTCAAGACAGTCTTGAGAGGTTCGAACCCATTCGTGTCCCCGGCCGAGAGTACTTCCCAAAAGTGACTGACATAGGGCGCTGCTGCGGCGCGCATCTGTTCGTAATAAGTCCGGCGTACGAGCGGTTCGAGGATCTCACGAACGGTGCGCTCGGGGCAGCCGATGCCCCGCAGCCCGTCGCGGTAGGCCGGCCAGTCGTTGCGATCAAACTGGGACCAGTGAAACGTCCCGATCGCTGCGGACGTCTCCACCATCGCATCCGTCGACCCGGCTGGTGCGGGTTCTTCCACGCGGAACCCGGGGACGATCGCGGGCTCGACCACGCCGGCCAGAGTCGAAGGAACGAGCGCTGGCCGCCACCGCCATGCCACCGCGAAAAGCAGGAGCCCGTTCAAGGTGAGCGAAAGGAGGAGCCAGCGGGAACGATTCATGGCTGCTTCCAAATTTCCTGAATGACCTGATCCACCCAGCTGTCCAATGCCTTCCGGCGGCCTGCCTCCGGCGCGTCCGCGAGGATAGCATCGAGCCGGGCACGTATCTGTTCGCGTTGTTCCAACAAGGCTCGGCGGGCTTGTTCCTTGTCGCTCGACCATGCCGCTCGCAACGGCGCCAAGGCGGCGCGGAATTCTTCGACCGTCTGGTAGACCGCGCCGGCGGCTCCGGAGGGCAGGTGATGCTGCTCCGCCAGTTGTTCGGCGGCGAGGAAGATGCCGTCATGGTCCTTGCGGTACCGGGCGTACCGTTCATCGCCCAGCAGGTCGGTTAACTGCGCGTTAACGTCCGCCTCGCTCAGGCGCGGTGAGGAATCACCGAGGAATTTGTGCAGGTCCAGAAGTTCGGTGAGTACGCTGGTTTCCGCACCCGACTTGATCTGGCTGAACTTTCGCAGCTCGGCTGGCGTGAGTCGGAGCTGGCGTTGCCGCTCGTCGACGGTTGCCCCCCCGCCCTTTGTCATCTGCCAGACACGAAGGTCGACCTCCTCCCGTTCCGAGTCCGAAAGGATCTGGCCGAGTCGCTGCCACAAGCCAGCGCGCTCCCGATGCAGCGCCGTGATATCATCCGGCAGCAGGACCCCCCGCGTGCGTTCGCTCCACCGTTCCACGATTGGCTCGACATCCATGATCAGCCGCAGCAGCGCCCGCTGCGCATTGCGATTCAGGAAACCGGAAGCGAGCTCGATCAACAGCCGCATCTCGAAATTATCGTCCCTCTTTTCCAAGAGATCCGTCGGGCAGACCAATTCGGCGAGCAAACGATCCCGCGCATCGTTCAGTCCGGTCTCGGCAGCCTCCGCCTGCGCCCGCAAGGCGCGTCTCGATTCCCCCGTGGCCCAATAGTCGCCGCCTTGGGCCAGTTGACCCCGGCGGCCATCGAACGATCGCAAAACAGCCGGGCGAATCACGTCGCAGACGGTCTCGTCCGGACAGCCGGCCTGGCGAAGATTCGCGGCAAATTCATGGAAGTCGTTCGATTCAAGTTGCGACCAGACGGACATCGCCATTCGCGCGGAAGAGGTCGGGCTCAGGGCGGACGCCTGATTGTTGTGTAGGGGATTTTCCGTGCCAGTCCTACCGCGCGGCAGGCCGTCACCGTCCGCCGATGAACTCTGCCACGACATCGGGCGAAGCAGCAGTACGAGCAGCAGGAGGTTTATCGCGAGGCTCCCGAGCGCCACGTGCGTTCGCAATCGGCCGGGCTGGACATTGTCGGGATCAGATTGCACGGCAGGCATCTGGCTTTGTCATGCCTGGGAGGCACTTTGCTGGCAAGACTGGAATGTAATTCCTGCTGGATCGCTTGCTTGATCCATCCGGCGAATTGTGGTCGTTTCTATGCACATCCCTCATGGACGGATTGCCTTCACCGTGTCGACGCTGCGGCGACCTCCTCGGAGTGCGCGATGCCGGGGGCGTTTGTGCCCGCTGTTTGGCAAGGGCTGCTTTCGGTGCATTCCCGGATTCCCCGGCTCTAACACCCTCGGTACCCTCGTTTCCCAGGCTGTTCGGCCCTTACGAATTGCTCGATGAAGTCGGACGCGGCGGCATGGGTATCGTATACCGCGCGCGCCACGCCGCCCTCAATCGGGAGGTGGCGATCAAGGTGCTTCCGTCGCCTGCCCTCGCCGAACCCGCCCGGCTCGCCCGGTTCCAAATCGAAGCGCGGGCCTCGGCGCGACTTCGCCATCCGCACATCGTCACGCTGCACGACTTTGGCGAAATTGACGGCCAGCCCTATCTCGTGATGGATCTCATTGCGGGCCAGAATCTCGCCGAGATCACCCGCAGCGGACCGCTTGAACCTCGGGCCGCCGCCCAGCATCTGGCTTTGGCCGCCCGCGCTGTTGCTCACGCCCACGCCCACGGGGTGCTCCATCGGGACCTCAAACCGGCCAATATTCTCATCGACTCTGCGAACGAACCGCAGGTTACCGATTTCGGCCTCGCCAAGGAAATGGACGCCACGGTGAGCTTGACCGGCAGTCGTGAGGTGTTCGGCTCTCCCGGTTATATGCCTCCCGAACAGGCGGATCCGAGCGTCGGGGAGGTGGGATTCGCAAGTGATGTCTATTCACTCGGCGCGACGCTTTATCACTTGCTCACCGGTCGGGCACCCTTCCTGGCCGCCACCCCTGCCGCCACCCTTCACCAAGTTCTCCATGCTGAACCGGTCTCGCCCTGCCAACTTAACCCCTCCGTACCCCTCGACTTGGAGACCGTCACTCTCAAGTGTCTGCAAAAGGAGCCCGCCCGACGCTATGCGACTGCGCTCCAGTTCGCGGACGACCTGGAGCGGTTTCTTCGCGATGAACCGGTCCACGCCCGCCCCGCCGGGTGGACGGAACGGTCTTGGCGTTGGTGCCGGCGTCGCCCGGTGATCGCGGGACTCAGCGTCGTCTCGTTACTCTCCCTCATCGCCGTCGCCCTCACCGCTACGGTGGCCGCCTTCCGCATCAATCGACTCCGTCAATTGGAGGCCGACGGTCGGGAGTCTGCGGAGGCCAATCTCTACGCCGCCGACATGGTCGCCGTTCAACAGGCGTGGGAGGAACGGAACCTCGGGCGCGCCCGTCAACTCCTCGAAACTCATCGACCCCGCCCCGGCGAAAAGGACCGCCGGGGCTTTGAATGGCATCTGCTCCATCAGTGGATCCGTGGCGATCCCCACGAAGTCTTGCTCCAGGAAAATCAACCGTTCCTCGCCCTCGCGCTCGCCACCGACGAAAAACGAGTCTCGCTCGTCACCTCGACCGAGCTGATCGCTTATGATCTTCCCGGACGACGCGTCCTCCGACGGTGGCCGCTTCCCGAACGGAAGGAGGCGCGGAAGACGTCCATTAGCCAGGGCAACCGCTGGATTGCCACCACCGAAACCAATGGCCTCTGGCTGCACAACGTCGAAACCGGAGAGCGCGCCGTCTTGCCAACCGGCCCTTGCGATACCGTCGCATTCGCGTCCGGGGCCGACGTAGTAGCCGTCTGCGATGCCTTGTACTCCTACCGGTATGATCAACCGACGGCGATCGAAGTCTGGGACATTACGAAACGCGAACGAATCGGCGGTTTACCGGACTACGGCGGACCCGCGTTGCATCTCGATTCCACCGGAAAAACCCTGCGCGCCGTTGGTCAGGACGCCACTTTTCTGACCTGGCACCTACCGGCCGGGCGACCGCGGATCGTGCAATACGGGGATGATTGGAACGACACGGCGGCCTTTTCCCAAAGCGGACAATTGGCGATCCGATCCGATGCGGCGGGCAATGTCCAATTGATCGACACCCGTGACGCCTCCGTGGAATGGGTGCGATCCAACGCCGCACCACGTGGTGTGGCGGTGTCCGTGGAGGGCGATCGATTTGAAACCGCCTCACTGGCCTGTTCGGCGAATGGTCAGTTGATCGAATTTCGGTGTCGGGACAACGCTGGGTTGACCGGCACCCTCGCAGGACACACAGCGTGGGTGCCAGCGTGTCACTTATACGCTTCGAATCAGTACGTTTTGTCGGCCGGAGCGGACGGATTATTCGCGAGTTGGTCGACGGCCGCCCGGCCTACCGAGATACTGGTGACGAATGACTTGAGGAATGTCGGAGGACACCGTCCGCAATTCTCGCGATCCGGAAATTGGGCGGCGATGACCGTCCGCAATGTTCGCGGTGACGACCCCGGGTCAACGGCCGTGTTCGATGCAACGTCTTGGAAAAAGACAGCTGTGCTGCCGGGGGAATTCGTGGGCTTCTTGGGCGCTGCTGACAGCATTGCGGTTTGGTCACCGAGTACAGGTTTGGTTAGGTATCGAGTTCCGGGATTTACGAAGACTGACTTCGAATTGGGAAGACAGATTCAAAAATCTACGTCGATCCAAATTTCAAGCGATGGGAAAAGAGCCGCATCATTGACGATCGAAGAAAACGTCATTCTATTTGATACTGAGACCCAGAAATCGATCGCCACCAATGGCGTGGTGTGCTGGTGGTTTAGTTTTATTCCAGATTCCTCGTCCTTGGTTATTTGCACTCCAGATCGAGTTCTTCTTTGGAACCCTGAATCAAATCAGAACACCATTCTGGCACCGGTCTTTTCTGAAGAGATTGCATTCTCTCCAGATGGACAAACTCTCGCGGTTGGGAGCTGGGACCATAATATTTACTTGATCAACTATCGAGCCAATTGGGTTGAGGTGATTCTTGAGGGACACCAAGCCGGGGTGATTGGCCTCGCTTTCTCCCCTGACAGAAAAAGCCTAGTTTCATCTGGAGAGGATAAGACCGTGCGATTCTGGGATTTATCGACGCGGCGCCAAGTAGCGCAACTTAGCGTAGATCGTCCAGTTTATTGGATGGCGTTTTCTCCGGGTGGAGAGAACTTAGTCACAGGCGACATACAGTTCTACCGCGTATTCCGACCATTCGATTGACAGGCAAAGCTAGCGTTTTGTATTTTTCCGATTTCCCGTCTTCACCTTTGCTCCCTTTTTCCCGCTGGCCGATGTTTTGCTTGCTGAGGCTATTTTATTCGGTTTTGCGGATTTTGCAGCGGGGGTTGATTTCCCCGCTTTGACAGTAGTGGCGGGTTTTGCAGTCTTTTTTGTAGCCATGGCGATGGTTCCGTTTTGTTGTTGTGTTGCTCGATTTGAGAGTCGGTGATTTGAGTGCGAGGATATCTCTCTTTTAGGAATTGGGAAGCTATTTGAGTCCGTCCCGTTTCTGAACTCCACCGAATCTCCTGCGAAACTTCTTGGCAGCGATGAGGAACCAGCCTATCCAGACCGAGGTTCTTTGACCGTTCCGATTTTCTGTCGTGTGGCAGTGATCGGGACAACATCAATAAAACACCAGCGGAAGGCGGGAACCCCGTGTGAATCGGGGACGGTTGCGCCACTGTATCGGGTGACAAACCCCCAAGTCGTTAGGACGGCCACTGCGAGGCGTAAGCTTTGTGGGAAGGCGGGGGCGAGGTTCGAAGCCCGTAGTCAGGATATCGCGCCGCAGGTGCTCGTCGGTCCCGAACAATCGGGACGCTTCGCCGTCAAGCGAAGGATGAGGCCGGGCCATCCCGCCCGTTTTGCGGGATGGAACCTGTGGAATTTGTTCCGCGGAGGAATCCCCTCCGTATAGCCTTCATTCTCCAAGTTGCGGGGTTGAAGGCTTTTTGCTTTTCAGCACCGCACTGGTCTCACAGTAAGAAAACAACCTCGGGGAAGGTCATGCCTCGAGGCCAGAACTGTAGACCGGATGCCAATTCAAATTAAGACCCGCCGCATAGCCCTCCTGGGTTTTTCCGCAATCAGCGCCGCCTTCGTTGCCTCGTCCGCCCTCGGACAGTCGGCATCGAGTGTGATCGAGTATCAGCACGGAAGTGGCTTTGCCACCGAGTTCAGTTCCGGTTCTGGATACACCAATCCTGCCGCTGTGCTCGGCGTTCCGAGCCGGGAAACTCCGGGGCCTTTCGGCGGCCCCATTGATCCGTTCAATCCCCCTTATCTGTCGTCGCAGTTGTTGTCTGTCGGCACTGGCGGATTGCTTAGGCTCCGGTAATAAATAAAGGTGGCAACCTAAGTCTCGAACTTAGGTTTGATAATATAGTTCCAGTCGCCATGAAATCTGTTCCGTTCCAGGTTTACGCGCTGCATCTCCTGATCTGAGACTTTCCTGCCGGTTGGATACTTTCGA